>NZ_JAIRBP010000025.1:0-55029 GCF_021151495.1 Halomonas sp. IOP_31
CCGATCACGGGCTCGCGGGTACCGCAACGAGGGCTACTTCATCACCATGATCTATCTGATTGGCAGCCCGGTGGGGAGCCTGCTGGATCAGGCCAAATCCACATGAAACGTCGAAGAGCCTCTTTTACGCGTCCTGGTCTTCGGTGCCGCCTTCATAGGGGCTGCACTGCTGCTTACCTGGGGAGCCGAACTGGCTCAGCTGGACCTCCCGCAGGGGCTGGCGGTCGCAATTCTGGCTTTTATTGCGATTCTTCCTGAATACGCGGTTGACCTGCTGTTTGCCTGGCAGGCCGCCGCCGACCCCTCTAAGGCGTCGCTGGCGCTGGCGAACATGACCGGGGCCAACCGACTGTTGATCGGTATCGGTTGGTCGCTCATCGTCATTGTCGGGGCGATTGGCGCCCGCCGTGCCTTCAAGAAGAATTCAAAATCTGACAAGTCATCGCGCAAGAGCTCTGACTCGACCGGCAGCTCCTGCTATAGCATGCAGCTGAGCCGGCTGGCTGCCGTCGATGTCGTGCTGCTGGGTTTTATATCGCTGTATATGCTGCAAATGCTGGTTCGTTCATCGCTGACCTTAGTGGACACCATTGTGCTGTTCGGAGCATTCGGTTTCTACGTATGGCGCCTATGGCGCGCGCCCAAGGAAGAGCCGGAATTTATCGGACCGCCGGCACTCATCAGTACATGGCGGCCGGCCTTGCGGCGGACTGCGACGATAGGGCTTATGGCAGTTGCGGCCGCA
Source organism: Halomonas sp. IOP_31 (assembly GCF_021151495.1). Taxonomy (NCBI): domain Bacteria; kingdom Pseudomonadati; phylum Pseudomonadota; class Gammaproteobacteria; order Oceanospirillales; family Halomonadaceae; genus Halomonas; species Halomonas sp. IOP_31. The sequence continues at coordinate 746 of NZ_JAIRBP010000025.1, forward strand.
GTAATCCTGTTGTCGGCAGAGCCGTTTTCCAGCTCGCTGGTCATGGCTGGCAACCAGCTCGGCATACAGGAGTTCCTGATGGTGCAGTGGATAGCACCGTTAGCTACCGAGAGCGCGGAGCTTATCCCGGCAGCCATTTTTGCATGGCGTCAAAGTGCCGACGAAGGGCTGGGAACCCTGCTTTCATCTAAAATCAATCAGTGGACACTGCTGGTAGGAGCTATCCCGGTTACATACTCGCTGTCGGGCGGAACACTGAGCGGTCTCCCTATCGACACCATGCAGCAGCAGGAAATATTCCTGACCGCCGCACAATCCATCTTTGCGGTGCTTCTGCTTATCAACCTGCGGCTCAATACGCGTGAAGCCGGTCTGATCCTGACGCTGTTCCTGGCCGACTTCGCTGCCAGCGTCACCCTGTCCCCGGACGAGCAAATCTGGGCGCGCCTGGGCTTTTCAAGCCTGTACCTGATACTGGCAATCGGGATCGCGATTAAACGCCGTCGCCTGTTCGCTCCGGCCATACGGGACAGTGTAATGATCGATCCGAAGCAACTGGCCCGTGAGAGTTCATAACAAACAACACATTATCTTAACGCAGCATACGTCAGCCATTCAAAGAGAGCCAAACGCCGGGAAACCAGGGGTCTGTCCCCTGTTGTCTCGGATAGTGTGTTCAATATATGGAGAAGTTGGCTACAGGGTACAGCGACATCAGCGAAAAATGACAGGCCCATCGGGCCGGTGACGGTGTCGGTGTGCCATACGGGTACGTTCTTGATTGAACCGGTGGAAGAAGCCGAAAAGGTTATAACATAACAAAAACGCGCGCTGACCAGCCGCAAGGACCGCTGGTATGCAGCGCGGCTGGGCGGGCTCAGTAGCGGATGTTCACCCCGACCCGGTTGGGTGTGAGCACCCAGGCGTATTGATAATCGAGGCGATTGTCGCCCAGTGACAGCGTGGCGGGCTGGAAGCGGTTGAGCGCGGCGCCGGCCTGGGTCGGCTGGGTCCAGATCTGGATCTCGCCGACCAGCATGCCGGTGGCGAAGTTGACCAGACCATCGCGCGGACGATCGTCGCCGACGCCGATCGCCAGCCCGCCGAGGGTGTTGACCACCAGCGAGTCGAGCCGCGCCCGCCAGGCGTGCCGGGTACGCTCCTCGGCGGCGGTGGCACGCATCAGTTCGCGGGCCTCAACGAGCGCCTGGCCATCGCCCCGCTCGGCCAGCGTCTCGAAGCGCCGATGCGCCGCCGGATGCGGCTGCGGGTTGGCGATCACTCCGCCCAGCGCCAGCGCCGATTTCACCGCGCCGACCCGGCCGTCGAAGCGGTCTTCATCGTCGTCGGCTTCGCTGGCCTGGTAGATATTATTGGCCAGGCTGGCGGCGTAGATGCCGCCCCAGCCGTAACGCCACAGCGTCGCCTGGCGCTCGCCGCGGGCCAGAGCGTCGTCGTAGGTCTCCCACTCGGTGGCGGTCGGCTGCGCCGTCGCGGTGGCGCTCAGCAGATAACTAAAAAGCAGGGCGCTACACAGCGAAGCGGTACGTGGGGCGGGCATCGGAGACTCCTTGTCGTCTAGGGGCATGCACGGCAATGTGCGGTGAAGTATAGAGGAAACGTCCTCGGAGACGCGCCCTGCCGGCGAATTGCGGCTCGGGCCTTGACTCAGTCATAAATAATTGTTTCCGTGCGACGCTCAAACGATAAGCAGTTTTTTTCCGTATTGCTTCTAAGCTAATAGCTGCGGAAGTGGCTTACATACCCCGACATCGATAGGGCAGCGGGCGCATGTCGGTGGTGTGCGTGCCGAGCTTCGTGTGTGCCGCTATCGTGAACGCAAACCTTGCCTGAACCAAATCAGGAACTCCTATGACGACACAATCCAATAACGAGGCGCCGCCGCGCGACCGCCTCAATGGGCCGGTGTTCTACAGCTCGGTGGTCGGCATCGTCGCCTTCTCGCTGTGGGCGATGATTGCCACCGATCAGGCCAACACAGTCATCAACGCCATCCTCGGCTGGATCGCCAATACCTTCGGTTGGTACTACTTCCTGACCGTGGTGATCTACCTGGTCTTCGTGATCTACCTGGGGTTGTCGCGCTACGGCAACATCCGCCTGGGGCCCGAGCACTCGCGACCCGACTTCAACATCTTCTCGTGGTCGGCGATGCTGTTCTCCGCGGGGATCGGCATCGGGGTGATCTTCTTCGCCCTGGCCGAGCCGCTGACCCAATTCTACAACGCGCCCAACGCGCCTGAGGACCAGGTCGCCGCGGCGCGTCACGCCATGGAGCTGACCTTCCTGCACTGGGGGCTTTCCGGTTGGGGCATCTACACCCTGGTGGGCATGGCGCTGGCCTTCTTCAGCTATCGCCACAACCTGCCACTGACCATTAGCAGCGCGCTCTACCCGATCTTCGGCGACAAGATCTACGGCATGATCGGCCATGTGGTCGACACCGCCGCGGTGCTGGGCACGGTATTCGGCATCGCCGCCAGCCTGGGCATCGGCGTGATTCAGCTCAACTTCGGGCTGGACTACATGTTCGGCATTCCCGAAAGCACCTGGACCCAGGTCGTGCTGGTGCTGGCCATCGTGCTGTTCGCGACGATCTCCGCGGTGACCGGGGTGGAGCGCGGCATTCGCCGGCTTTCCGAGTTCAACATCCTGCTCGCGGTACTACTGCTGCTGTTCGTGCTGTTCGCCGGCAAGACGATCTTCCTGCTCAACGCGCTGGTGATGAACGTCGGCGACTACCTGTCCAACTTCATCAGCCTGTCGTTCAACACTTATGCCTTCGACCGGCCGACCCAGTGGCTGAACGGCTGGACGCTGTTCTTCTGGGCCTGGTGGATCGCCTGGGGGCCGTTCGTCGGGCTGTTCCTGGCGCGCATCTCGCGTGGCCGCACCATTCGCACCTTCGTGCTCGGCACCATGACGCTGCCGATCATCTTCATGTTCCTGTGGATGTCGTTGCTGGGTAACAGCGCCATCGACATGGCGATCAACGGCGCTACCGAATTCGGCCAGCAGGTGATGGCTAACCCGCCGTCCGGCATCTACCTGTTCCTCGAACAATATCCCTGGCCGATCTTCACGACCATTGCGGTGAGCATCCTGGCGATCGTGTTCTTCATTACCTCGGGGGATTCCGGGGCGCTGGTGCTTTCGAACTTCACCTCGAAGCTCAAGAACGTCAACAGCGATGCGCCGATCTGGATGCGCATCCTGTGGTCGGCGGTGATCGGCATCCTGACGTTGTCGCTGCTGCTCGCCGGCGGCTTGAGCACGCTGCAGAGCGCGGTGGTGATCACCGGCCTGCCGTTCTCGATCGTGCTGTTCTTCATGATGGCCGGGCTGCTCAAGGCGCTGAAACTCGAAGCCTTCAAGGAAGACAGCCGGCGCCTGAGCCTGGCCGGTCAGCTCTCGGGGCGTACCGGTAGCGGTGGCGAGCGCGATTCGCGCAACTGGCAGCAGCGCTTGAAGCGCGCCATGAGCTTCCCCGACAAGAAGCAGGCGCGGCGCTTCATGGACGAGACCTGCAAGCCGGCCATGGAAGCCGTGCGCGATTCGCTGCAGGAGCAGGGGGCGTCAGCCGAGATCCGCGAAGGCGAACAGAACGGCGACGACTACCTGTCGCTCAATGTCGACTTCGAGGACGAGCAGAATTTCACCTACCAGATCTGGAGTCAGGGCTTCGCGACGCCGGGGTTCGCCATGCACGCCCCGCACGCCGATTCGCGCTATTACCGGCTGGAGGTCTACCTGCTCGAGGGGAGTCAGGGCTACGATCTGATGGGCTACACTCGCGAACAGGTGATCGGCGACATCCTCGACCAGTACGAACTGCACATGCAGTTCCTGCACCTGAACCGGCTGGATCCGGGGCATACCAACATGCCCGACAGCCCGGAACAGCCGCCCTCGTAGGGCGAATCGGTGGGCCGATATTCGGCCCACCTTGCTGTATAAGAAGCTGAACCCCCCGGTCGCGATGCGGCCGGGGGTTCTTGCGTGGCTATCGTTTAGTTGTAAGTGATTTCATACAAATGCAGTTTTACGATAAAAGCGCTGTAAAAGCTTGGTAAGGTTAAGTAGCTTTGGTTGTATGACTCATGAGATGGCTAATAAATAACAACGACGTCGCGCAGGGATAAAAGCCGTATGTTTTACGCTCACTCCACCATGGATAGCTCCAAGGCTGATTGGCAAACATTGGCGAGTCATCTGAGCGATGTCGGCAAAATGGCCGCACAGCGCGCGGAGCGGTTTGGTGCAGGACCTTGGGGGGAAGCCGCAGGTCTACTTCATGATCTCGGTAAGTACTCAGTTCCTTTCCAGCGGCGTCTGGAAGGCTCGCCTGAGCGAGTAGACCACTCCACAGCTGGTGCGCATATCGCGATAGAGAAATACCCGAAAGTTGGCTACTTGTTGGCCTACCTGGTTGCTGGCCATCATGCCGGGCTGGCTAATGGTCGCGATACTGGGGAGCGCACGCCATTGGAGATGCGCCTAGGAGTCCGTCGGGCTTGGCCGATCGTCACGAGAAGCACGGGTTTCGAGTCGAATTTATCGATCGATTGAGGCCAATAGCGCGCTATTTAACGAAATGGATCGATGGAATTGGCCGAAAGACCGGGATTCGCAGTAGGTCAGTGTCAAGTCCGACGGGCTCCTAGAGGCGGATTTACCCCCGCTTGAGCAAGGGTGGGAAAAGGAGATCAACTTACCCGATAAGTTGCTACCGCCATCGCACTTCCAGATGTGTCGGGATCGAGGCTTCTTTCAATACGCTTTCTTGGCGCGAATAGTGTTTTCCTGTCTGGTCGCCAGACGCTTACGGCAAGCACGCTGGTTTTTTCTGCCTCGGCTATTGTCGGTGGCCTGAGACCCGGCTGAGCTGGGGCTTTGCCCCTGAATAAATCATTTGTGCCGATTTGCCCTCCGAGAGCAAGCTGAGGTTTCTTCAGTTAACAACAACCCGGAGATGGCAATGACAAAACCCAATATTCTGGTGCTGATGGCCGATCAGGTTAACGGGACACTGTTTGAGGATGGCCCGGCAGATTTTCTGCACATGCCGAACTTGAAGGCGCTGGCCGAGCGCTCGGTACGCTTTCGCAATGCCTATACCCCTAGCTATCTCTGTGCTCCCGGGCGTGCGGCCTTCATGTCGGGCCAGCTTCCCTCGCGCACCGGAGTCTATGACAACGCCGCCGAGTTCCCATCGAGCATTCCGACCTGGGCGCACCACCTGCGCCGCGCAGGCTATCAGACGTGTCTTTCAGGCAAGATGCATTACGTCGGCCCGGATCAGCTACACGGCTTCGAGTCGCGTCTGACTACTGATGTCTATCCGCCCGACTTTGGCTGGACGCCGGACTATCGCAAACCCGGCGTACGCATTGACTGGTGGTATCACAACCTGGGCTCGGTGACCGGGGCCGGTGTGGCCGAGATCTCCAATCAAATGGAGTATGACGACGAGGTGGCCTTCCACGCCGAACAGAAGCTCTATGATCTCGCGCGTGGCCAGGACGAACGTCCCTGGGCGTTATGCGTAAGTTTCACCCACCCGCACGACCCTTATGTAGCGCGACGCAAGTACTGGGATCTCTACAATGACTGCGAGCATCTCGAGCCCAAGATAGGCGAGATTCCCTACGACGAGCAGGATGCTCACTCGCAACGTATCTTCGATGCCAACGACTATACCCAGTTCGACATACAGCCCGAGAATATCCGCCGCGCGCGCCAAGGGTATTTTGCCAATCTCTCTTACATCGACGACAAGGTGGGTGGCATTCTCGACGTGCTCGAACGCACCCGAATGCTCGATAACACGATTATCATGTTCGTCTCCGATCATGGCGACATGCTCGGGGAGCGCGGCTTGTGGTTCAAGATGAGTCCCTTCGAAGGCTCCTCACGGGTACCGCTGATGATCAGCGCGCCGGGACTCGAATCGAAGCGCATCGATACCCCGGTTTCCGCGCTTGATGTCAATCCGACGCTGGCCGATCTGGTCGGCATCGACCTGAGTGCCATTGCCGATTGGACCGACGGGGAATCGCTGCTGCCACTGATCAAGGGCGAAGAGCGCGATACGCCGGTTTACCTGGAGTACGCCGCCGAGGGCAGCTACGCGCCGCTGGTCACCATTCGTCATCGGCAGTGGAAGTTCAACCATTGCGAGCTCGATCCGCCACAGTTGTTCAACCTTGAAGAAGATCCGCACGAGTTGAACAATCTGGCCGAGGATCCGGCGCATGCCGAACGGCTCGCCGACTTCCAGCAGCAATGCCGCGAGCGCTGGGACATGGCGCGCTTCGACGCCGAGGTGCGCGAGAGCCAGGCGCGTCGGCTGATCGTCTACGAAGCACTGCGCAACGGCCACTTCTATCCTTGGGATTACCAGCCGCTGCAGGTGGCCTCGGAACGCTACATGCGCAACCACATGGATCTCAACGTACTCGAGGAGGCCCAGCGTTTTCCACGCGGAGAGTGAGCGCCTTTCGGTCAGGTAACGCTTGGTCGCGCCTCGGCGATGCTTACAAGGCGGGCCGGTCGTTATTACCGGCACGGGATCCAGCCGGGTGCAGGTAAAAACCCACCGATTTCTTCGGTGGGTTCTTTCTGCGAGTCGTCTACGCGCTGAAGGGGAATGGCGATTCGGATGTCACACGGATTCAAGGCGCGCCAGAGCCTTCCATGACCAGCGATGCCATGACAGCGAAAGAGGAACCGCCCTTGAGGCGGTCCCGTTACGCGTGAGGCTATTCGGCTTTTTTACAGCGAAGTGGGCCTGAGCGCCTTGGCAAGTTGCCGCTGTTCCTTGTGGAGCCCCACGTACAGGCTGAAGCACATCACCAGGAGCACTACGGTAAAGGGCAGCCCCGTCGCCACGGCGCCCGCCTGGAGCGCCCCCAGGGCCTTGGTGCCACCGCCGTACAGCAGAACACCGGCGATCACCCCTTCCAGCGTGGCCCAGAAGACGCGCTGGCTCTTGGGGGCATCCGTCTTGCCACCGGCGGTGATGTTATCGATGACCAGCGAACCGGAATCCGACGAGGTAATGAAGAATACCAGGACCAGGATGATGGCCAGCGTCGAGGTCAGGCCGGTCAATGGCAGCTGTTCGAGCATGTAAAACATCGCCAGCGACACGTCGCCGATGCCATTGGACAGCTCACCGACACCGTTGGCCGCCTGATGCAGCGCAGTGCCGCCAAAGGTACTCATCCATACCAGCGTGACCAGCGTCGGCACCAACAGCACGGCGATCAGGAATTCGCGTACCGTACGCCCACGGGACACCCGGGCAATGAACATGCCGACGAACGGTGACCAGGAGATCCACCATGCCCAGTAGAAGATCGACCAGTCCTTGGCCAATCCCAACTGGGCGTTGGCGGCATCGGGGTAGACCAGGGCATAGACGATAAACAGCAGGATGATGACAGCAGAAAGCGGGAAGACGGGGTTGTGAAAGTCCAGCCCATGACCTGCTTGTTGTCCTGGCCGGTAGCCAGGACCGGCTCCTCTTGGTCCATAAGTCGTCCTCTTTTAGTTGTTGTGCAAGCCGCAAGCCGCACGCCGTTGCGGCAGGTACGGCCGCATTGCATTCTTGGCTGAGACGGTCCGCTGTGGTTGTTTGAAACCGACGCCGGCTTAACTACCGTCGCGCGTATGGCGCATCGCTTGTTGATCGCCGTTGCGTGTTTGAGACGTGGCCGCCCGACAGGCTGCCAGGAAAACACTGGCCCGCGCTTGAGCGGGCCAGACGATGAAACGCGGAGGGTGTCAGCCTTGCGCCAGGTGCAGGGAGGGCACCTCATGGCCGAGGTTGCTCAGCATCCGCTCGCTGTACCAGTCGATGAAGTCGATGACCCCGAATTCGTAGGTCTGCGAGTAGGGGCCGGGCTGATAGGCCAGCGAATTGATGCCGCGCTGATTCTCCTCGGCCAGGCGCCGGTCCTGGTCGTTGGTGGCGTCCCACACCCGGCGCAGCTGTTCGGGGTCGTAATCGACGCCTGCCACGGCATCCTTGTGCACCAGCCACTTGGTGGTGACCACGGTCTGCTGCGGACCCAGCGGCAGCACCCGGAACACCACGGCGTGATCGCCCATGAAATGGTTCCAGGAATTGGGCAGATGCAGGATGCGCAGCGAGCCCATGTCCGGATTCGTCAGGCGGCCCATCAGTTTCTTGCAGCCCGGCTGGCCATCCAGGGTCATCGACACGGTGCCGTCGAGCAGCGGCGTGCGGGTCAAGCGGTTGCGCTTGCCGAAACGCTTGAGCTGCCACGGCACGTGATCAAAGTTCCAGTCGGCCTGCTTGCGCGCGACCAGGGCCTTGTAGGCCGGGGTGGCGCGCGGATCGTCGGTGTCGTCGAACTCCTGCAACGAGTTGAGCAGTTCCGGATGGGCGCCGTTGCAGTGATAGCACTCGCGGTTGTTCTCGATCACCAGCTTCCAGTTGGCTTGCTCGACGATGCTCGATTCCGCGGCGACCTTGACGTGCTCCATCTGGTAGGGCTCGAGGTAATGCTCAAGGCTGACAAGAAAGTCGTCGATCGCCGGCGGCTGCTCGGCCAGGCTGATGAAGACGAAGCCCCCGGCGGTGCGCACCTCGACCGGCTTCAGACCATAGCTGGCGAGATCGAAGTCGCCGCCCATGTCGCTGCCGGCGAACAGCAGCCGGCCATCGAGTTCGTAGGTCCACTGGTGATAGCCGCACACCAGCTTGGCCACCTTGCCCTTGTCCTTCACGCACAGCCGCGAGCCGCGGTGGCGGCAGACGTTATGGAAGGCATGCACCTTGCCCTCGGCGCCGCGCACCACGATCACCGGGTTGTTGCCGACCTCCACGGTCACGAAATTGCCCTTGGCAGGGATCTCGCAAGTCATGGCGACGAACAGCCACTCTTTTTCGAAGATCTCCTGCATGTCGAGCGCGAACAGCCGCGCATCGCCGTAGAACGGCTGGGGCAACGAAAAGCCGCGCTGCCGCTCGTGGAGCAGGTTGGCGGTGGTTTCCTTGGCGGCGGCCAGGGGGTCCTCCAACTGGGAACGGGCAATCAGGTCCATATCAACGGTCCTCATCAATCGCCGCCTCCCCGCGAGGACGACGATACGGTCATTGGGGTTTGTTATCGGTGGGCATGTGCCGTGCACGACGCTCGGATGCCGGCCCTGGGATGTTGGCGAGTGTGGAGCATGCGTAATGAAAGGAGTTATCTGCCGGCGACATCAGCCGGTGTCACGGCGACGCGGGGGAGGATTCCGTGGCTCGCGGGTGGATGTGCGAGGCATGTCCGTGTCGCTGGCAGGCAAGTCGGTCGTGCGTCGCATGCGCAGAATGCGAGCATGAATAGGCGTTGGCGCATCAACGACGGTGAGGCGCCGACGGAGGCGTAGCCACGGCACTGCCAGGCAGAGACGACATGACAATGAATTTCTTCAACCCGGTCACTACCCAGACCTGGACCAACGGCCGTCACAACGTCCGCTGCGTCAAGGTGATTCAGGAAACCTGGGATGTGCGCACCTTTTGCTTCATGGCCGAACAGCCGGTGCTGTTCTTCTTCAAGCCGGGGCAGTTCGTCACCCTGGAACTGGAGATCGAAGGCGAGCAGATCATGCGCTCCTATACCATCTCCAGCTCGCCGTCGATTCCCTACAGCTTTTCGATCACCGTCAAGCGCATGCCGGGCGGCAAGGTTTCCAACTGGTTGCACGACAACATGAAGGTCGGCGACGAGCTGGCAGTGCACGGCCCGGTGGGCAACTTCAACGTGATGGACTTTCCCGCCGACAAGGTGCTGTTCCTGTCCGGCGGGGTGGGCATCACGCCGCTGATGTCTATGACGCGCTGGTTCTTCGACACCAATGCCAATGTCGATGTCGAGTTCATCCACAGTGCACGGGCACCGCGCGATGTCATCTACCACCGCGAGCTGGTACACATGTTCTCGCGGATCCCCGCGTTCAAGCTGCACGTGGTGTGCGAGAACAAGGACGACATCGGCGAGGCCTGGGCCGGCTATCGCGGCTACCTGACCCAGCCGATGCTGGAGCTGATGGCCCCGGACTACCTCGAACGCGAGATCTTCTGCTGCGGCCCCACGCCGTACATGAACGCAGTCAAGCGCATCCTGCGCGATAACGGCTTCGACATGAGCCACTATCACGAGGAGTCGTTCGGCGCCACGCCGGTCGAGGTCCAGGAGGAGGTGCTGGAGCTCGCCGAGCAGGCCGAGGCCGCCGCCGAGGAAGTCGATTACGCGGATCTGCTGTGTGTCGAATTTGCCAGCTCGGGAAAGAGCGTGCGTATCCAGCCTAGCGAAACGGTTCATGCGGCTGCATCGAAACTCGGCCTGCACATCCCCAAGGCATGCGGCATGGGAATCTGCGGTACCTGCCGCGTCGGGCTCAAGTCCGGAGAGGTGGAGATGGATCACAACGGCGGGATCACCGACGAGGATATCGAAGAGGGGTATATCCTGTCCTGCTGCAGCCGACCCAAGGGCAACCTGGTCGTCGACTTCTAGCCGAGCGACAGAGGAAAACCGTGGGAATCAAGAAAGCCAACCCCATGGGGGTTGGCTTGATCGCGTCAGGGGGGCGAATTCGCAGCGGTTACGCCGCGCCCAGCAGCCCGTGCGGATCGAGCACGAACTTGCTGGCCGCACCGGAATCGAATTGCTGGTAACCCTGCGGTGCGTCTTCCAGTGAAATGACCTGGGCGTTGACGATCTCGGCGATGTTGAGCCTGCCATGCAGGATCGCCTGCATCAGCTGACGGTTGTACTGCACCACCGGCGTCTGCCCGGTGTGGAAGGAGTGAGCCTTGGCCCAGCCCAGGCCGAAGCGCAGGCTCAGGTTGCCGGTCTGGGCCGCCTGCTCCGTCGCGCCGGGATCTTCGGTGACGTACAACCCGGGAATACCGATCGAACCGGCTTCGCGGGTCACCTCCATCATCTGGTTGAGCACCACGGCGGGCTGCTCCTTGCCGCCATGACCCACCGCCTCGAAGCCGACCGCGTCGATGGCGCTGTCCACCTGGGGCTCGCCGACGATCGCCGCGATCATCTCGCCCAGCCGGTCGTGCTTGCCAAGATCCACCGGCTCGAAGCCCATCTTGCGGGCATGTTCCAGGCGCTGCTGGTTGAAGTCGCCGATCATCACCACGGCGGCGCCCAGCAGGCGTGCCGAGGCCGCTGCCGCCAGGCCCACCGGCCCGGCGCCTGCCACATACACCGTCGAGCCGACGCCGACCTTGGCGTTCAATGCGCCGTGGAAGCCGGTCGGCAGGATGTCGCTCAACATGGTCAGATCGCGAATATTGGCCATGGCCTGGTCGCGATCGGGAAACTTGAGCAGATTGAAGTCGGCGTACGGCACCATGACATAGCGCGCCTGGCCGCCCACCCAGCCGCCCATGTCGACATAGCCGTAGGCACCGCCGGCCCGATCGTCGTTGACGTGCAGGCAGACGCCGGTATGCCCTTCCTTGCAGGTACGGCAGCGCCCGCAGGCGACATTGAAGGGCACCGAGACGAGGTCGCCGATATCGAGAAACTCGACGTCCTTGCCCTTTTCGATCACCTCGCCGGTGATCTCGTGACCCAGCACCATGCCGGACGGCGCTGTGGTTCGGCCCCGCACCATGTGCTGGTCCGAGCCGCAGATATTGGTGGAGACGACTTTCAGAATGACCCCATGCTCGATGGCGCGGCCATTGGGCGCTTCCATCCTGGGGTAGGCAATGTCCTGCACTTCGACGTTGCCCGGACCGATATAAACGACACCGCGATTGTCTGACATGCTGATTCCTCTTGTTCGTTTCGTCGTGGTCCCATCGAATGGCGAGACCAAGCCGGATGTATTTGTTGTTCTGCGCCTTGCCTTCGGCAATGGCCAAGCGTGCGCTTGGACTCCAAGCGTGGAACAAGTGCAAGAGGGGGAGTTATCCATGCACGACGCCAGGCAATAGATTGACGACGTAGCGACTCCCCGCACTGGGGTTCTGTCGCCTTGAGGACCCGCTTGTCGCAAATGCACCGAGCGGTGACGTCGTTAAGCATCTTGGGCGCGGGGGCCAGCGATACCATCGCGGCAGGATAGCGCTCGTAGACGCCCGGTTTCGATGCTTCGGCGCTACGCATGAACTACACCCGACAACAAATGAATGACGAGGAGGCGAGCATGCTTCACTACGGTTTCACCCCTCAGGCTCGTTTAGCCAGCTACGATGCCGCACTAGCCACGGCGATCGCTGAAGAAACGGCCCGCCAGGAAGCCCATATCGAGCTGATCGCCTCCGAGAACTACGCCAGCCGTGCCGTGATGGAGGCCCAGGGCACCCAGTTGACCAACAAGTACGCCGAGGGCTATCCGGGCAAGCGCTATTACGGCGGCTGCGAGTTCGTCGACAAGGTCGAGCGGCTTGCCATCGAGCGTGCCTGCGACCTGTTCGGCGCCGATTACGCCAACGTCCAGCCGCACTCCGGCGCCCAGGCCAACGCCGCCGTGTTCATGGCCCTGGTCAAGCCGGGCGACACCGTGCTGGGCATGAGCCTGGCCCACGGCGGCCACCTGACCCACGGCGCCGCGCCGAACTTCTCCGGCAAGCACTACCACGCCGTGCAGTACGGCCTGAACCCCGACACCGGCGAGATCGACTACGCGGAGGTCGAGCGTCTGGCCCGGGAGCATCGGCCCAAGATGATCATCGCCGGTTTCTCGGCCTACTCGCGGGTGGTCGACTGGCGGCGTTTTCGCACTATCGCCGACGAGGTCGGTGCCTATCTGATGGTCGACATGGCACATGTCGCCGGGCTGGTCGCCGCCGGGCTCTACCCCAGCCCGCTGGCGCATGCCCACGTGGTGACCACCACCACCCACAAGACGCTGCGCGGCCCGCGCGGCGGGCTGATCCTGGCGGCGAACGCCGATGAGGCGCTGGTCAAGAAGCTCAACGGCGCGGTGTTCCCGGGCCAGCAGGGCGGCCCGCTGATGCACGTGATCGCCGCCAAGGCCGTGGCTTTCAAGGAAGCCATGAGCCAGGAGTTCGTCAACTACCAGCACCAGGTCATCAGCAATGCCCGCGCCATGGCGCAGGTCTTCGTCGAGCGCGGTTTTGATGTCGTCTCAGGCGGTACCGACGACCACCTGTTCCTGGTCTCGCTGATCAAGCAGGGCGTGACCGGCAAGGACGCGGATGCCGCGCTGGGCCGGGCGCACATTACCGTCAACAAGAACGCCGTGCCCAACGACCCGCAGAGCCCGTTCGTCACCTCGGGGCTGCGCATCGGCACCCCGGCGGTCACCACCCGCGGCTTCGGCGAGGCCGATTGCGAACAGCTGGCCGGCTGGATCTGCGACATCCTCGATGGACTCGCCGATCAGAGCGATACCGGGGCGGTGGAAGCCGAGGTGCGCGACAAGGTGGCCTCGCTGTGCGCGCGCTATCCGGTGTATGGCGACGCCCAGAACAGCGAGCCGGCCGAGAGCGCAACCTCAGTAGCCTGAGCCTGACCGTCAGCGGGCTCCGAGGGGGCCGATCGAGGAGAAAGTCCATGCAACGCTATTCCGGCTTCGGGTTGGTCAAGCACGCGCTCAGCCATCATGAAAACTGGCAGCGCCAGTGGCGCAATCCCACGCCCAAGAAAGACTACGACGTGATCATCGTCGGCGGCGGCGGCCACGGCCTGGCCACCGCCTACTACCTGGCCAAGGAGCACGGCATCACCAACGTGGCGGTGATCGAGAAGGGCTGGCTGGGCGGCGGCAATACGGCTCGTAATACGACGATCGTGCGTTCCAACTATCTGTGGGACGAGTCGGCGGCGCTCTACGAGCATTCCATGAAACTCTGGGAGGGGCTGTCGCAGGATCTCAACTACAACGTGATGTTCTCGCAACGCGGGGTGTTGAACCTCGGCCATACCCTGCAGGACATGCGCGACATCCAGCGCCGGGTGAATGCCAACCGCCTCAACGGCATCGACAGCGAGGCGCTCGACGCTCGCCAGGTGCAGGAAATCGTGCCGATCCTCGACTGCTCGAAGCGCGCACGCTACCCGGTGATGGGCGCCTCCTGGCAGCCGCGCGCCGGGGTGGCGCGCCACGATGCGGTGGCCTGGGGGTTCGCCCGCGGCGCCGACGCACGTGGCGTCGACATCCTCCAGCAGACCGAGGTCACCGGCTTCAAGATCCTCGATGGCCGGGTGGTCGGCGTGCATACCAACCGCGGCGACATCGGCGCCAAGACCGTGGGTTGCGTGGCGGCCGGCAACTCCGGCGTGCTGGCCAGGATGGCCGGCTTCAAGCTGCCGCTGGAGTCGCATCCCCTGCAGGCGCTGGTCTCGGAGCCGCTCAAGCCGATTCTCGACACGGTGGTGATGTCCAACCACGTGCATGGCTACATCAGCCAGTCGGACAAGGGCGACCTGGTCATCGGCGCCGGCATCGACGGTTATCTCGGCTACGGCCAGCGCGGCAGCTACTCGACGGTGGAGCATACCCTGCAGGCGATCGTCGAGATGTTCCCGATCTTCTCGCGGGTGCGCATGAACCGGCAGTGGGGCGGCATCGTCGATACTTGCCCGGACGCCTGCCCGATCCTCTCCGCAACGCCGGTCAAGGGACTCTACTTCAACTGCGGCTGGGGCACCGGTGGCTTCAAGGCCACGCCGGGCTCGGGCCATGTGTTCGCCGCCAGCCTGGCCAAGGGCGAGATGCATCCGATTGCCGCGCCGTTCTCCATCGACCGCTTCCACTCGGGAGCGCTGGTCGACGAGCATGGCGCCGCGGGCGTCGCGCACTAGTTTCTGCGAGCTGCGCCGCGTGATGGCGGCGTTGTTCGACACGTCGGAATCCTCATGTACAAACACGTACATTCCGGTTCCTTCTTTGCCGAACGCCTTGCCATCACACCGCTCGCTGGCGCAGAAAAACGATGGCTCTCATCCACGGTGTTGGAGGGAAAATGTTTCATATCTACTGTCCGTATTGCGAAGAGCACCGCGAGGAAGAGGAATTCCATCCCAAGGGTCAGGCGCATATCGCCCGCCCGGCGGAGCCCGAGGCGTGTTCCGATGAACAGTGGGGCGATTACCTGTTCTTCCGCGACAACCCGCGGGGCGTGCATCAT
Organism: Halomonas sp. IOP_31; assembly: GCF_021151495.1. Lineage (NCBI taxonomy): Bacteria > Pseudomonadati > Pseudomonadota > Gammaproteobacteria > Oceanospirillales > Halomonadaceae > Halomonas > Halomonas sp. IOP_31. Next base: position 15,912 of record NZ_JAIRBP010000025.1, read on the forward strand.
GAGCTGTGGGTGCATGCCATCGGCTGCCGCAAGTTCTTCAACATCACCCGGCACACCGCGAACTACGAGATCCTCGAGACCTACCGGATGGGCGAGCAGCCGACGATCACCGCCGAGAGCCTGGCGCGTGGCGAGAAAGCCGGTAACGTGCAGGTCGCCGAGGGCGGCCAACAGACCGTGGGAGCCAGCGATGCCGCCGCGCCTGCGGCTGTTGATAATAGCGCCACGATCAAGGGAGCGCAGGCATGAGCCAGTCATCATCACAGCCCAACCGCCTGGCGCAAGGCGGCCAGGTCGATCGCTCGCGCAAGCTGAACTTCACCTTCAACGGCAAGCGTTACGTCGGCCACCCCGGCGATACCCTGGCCTCGGCGCTGCTGGCCAACGGCGTCGACGTCGTCAACCGCAGCTTCAAGTACTCGCGCCCGCGCGGGATCGTCGCCGCCGGGGCGGAGGAGCCCAACGCGGTGGTCCAGCTCGGCGCGACCGAAGCCGCCCAGGTGCCCAACGTGCGCGCCACCCAGCAGGCGCTCTACGAAGGGCTCACGGCGCGCAGCACCAACGGCTGGCCCACCGTGCAGCGCGACCTGATGGGCATGGTCGGCAAGCTCAGCGGCGCCTTCATGCCGCCCGGCTTCTACTACAAGACCTTCATGGCCCCGGCCTCGCTGTGGATGACCTACGAGAAGTACATCCGCAAGGGCGCCGGCCTGGGCAACAGCCCCGGCGAGCCCGACCCGGACAGCTACGATCATCTCAACCAGCACTGCGACGTGCTGGTCATCGGCGCCGGCCCGGCGGGCCTGGCCGCGGCGCTGACCGCCGCGCGCAGCGGGGCACGGGTGATCCTCGCCGACGAGCAGGAGGAAATGGGCGGTTCGCTGCTGGATAGCCGTGAGCGGATCGACGAGGCGCCCGCGGGGCAATGGGTCGAGCGCGTGCTCGACGAACTCGGCGGCCTGGAAAACGTGACATTGCTGGCCCGTACCACCGCCAACGGCTACCACGATCACAACTTCGTGACCCTGCACGAGCGCCGCACCGAGCACCTGGCCGACAGCGCGCCGACCCGCGACGGGCGCCGCCAGGTCCGCTCGCGCCTGCATCGGGTGCGGGCCGGTCAGGTGGTGCTGGCCAGCGGTGCCCATGAGCGTCCGCTGGTCTACGCCAACAACGACGTGCCCGGCAATCTGCTGGCCGGGGCCGTATCCAGCTATATCCGTCGCTATGGCGTGGTGCCGGGCCGCAAGCTGGTGCTGTCCGCGACCAACGACCACGCCTACCGCGCCGCGCTGGACTGGTTCGATGCCGGTCGCGAGGTGGTGGCGATCGCCGATGCCCGCGCCAACCCCGACGGCGAGCTCGTCGAGCAGGCACGGGCGCTGGGCATTCGCGTGATCACCGAAAGCGCGGTGATCGAGGCCAAGACAAGTCATGGAAAGCGCGCCAACCGCGTCAGCGCCGCCCGCGTGGCGAAGATTGATGCTCAGCTGTTCACGCTGAGCGGCCGGGTCGAGGAACTGGCCTGCGACACCATCGCCAGCTCCGGCGGCTACAGCCCGGTCATTCACCTCTCATCGCATACCGGCACCCGCCCGCTGTGGCGCGACGACATTCTTGGCTTCGTGCCGGGGACGCTGAAGGGCATGACCCCGGCGGGTGGCGCGCAGGGCGTCTATTCGCTGGCGGCGGTGATCGCCGACGGCATCGATGCCGGCAGCCAGGCGGTCCAGGCCAATGGGCAGTCGGTGGAGGCTCCTCAGGCGCCGCAGGTGGCGCCCATTCAGGAAGGGGCGAGCGTGGCGCTCTATCAGGTGCCCCACGAGAAGCCGACCCTGCGCGCGCCCAAGCAGTTCGTCGACCTGCAGAACGACGTCAGCGCGGCGGGCATCGAAGTGGCGACTCGCGAGGGCTTCGAGTCCATCGAGCACGTCAAGCGCTACACGGTGATGGGCTTCGGCACCGACCAGGGCAAGCTCGGCAACATCAACGGCATGGCGGTCGTCGCCCGCTGTCTCGGCAAGTCGATTCCCGAGGTGGGCACTACCGTGTTCCGGCCCAACTACACGCCGGTGACCTTCGGCGCCATCGTCGGGCGTCATTGTCGCGAGCTGTTCGATCCCGAGCGTTACACCGCGCTGCATCAGTGGCATGTCGAGCACGGCGCCGAGTTCGAGGACGTCGGCCAGTGGAAGCGCCCGTGGTACTTTCCACAAGTACGCGCCGGAGCCGCCAACGGCGAGCGCGAGAGCATGGCGGAGGCCGTCGCCCGCGAATGCCTGGCGGTGCGCGAGGGTGTCGGCATCCTCGATGCCTCGACCCTGGGCAAGATCGACATCCAGGGGCCCGACGCCCGCGAGTTCCTGGGCCGCGTCTACACCAACAAGTGGGCCAAGCTGGCGCCGGGCCGGGTCCGCTATGGGCTGATGTGCAAGGACGACGGCATGCTCATGGACGACGGCACCACCAGTTGCCTGGGCGAGAACCACTTTTTGATGACCACCACCACCGGCGGCGCCGCCGGCGTGCTGGAATGGCTGGAGCTCTGGCACCAGACGGAGTGGCCGGAGCTGCAGGTCTATTTCAACTCGGTGACCGATCACTGGGCGACCATGACCGTCACCGGCCCCGACGCCCGCAAGCTGCTGGCCGAGGTCACCGACATCGATCTCGACCGCGAGGCGTTCAAGTTCATGGACTGGCGCGAAGGCACCGTCGCCGGCGTGCCGGCCCGGGTGTTTCGCATCTCGTTCACCGGCGAGCTGTCCTTCGAGATCAACGTCCAGGCCAATTACGCCATGCATGTCTGGCAGACGCTGTTCGCGCACGGCGAGCAATACCAGCTGACGCCCTACGGCACCGAGACCATGCATGTGCTGCGCGCCGAGAAGGGCCTGATCATTGTCGGTCAGGACACCGACGGCTCGGTCACCCCCGAGGACCTGGGCATGCAGTGGGCGATCGGTTACGACAAGCCGTACTCGTGGATCGGCAAGCGCGCCCTGTCGCGCTCCGATACCCGACGTACCGACCGCAAGCAGTTCGTCGGCCTGAAGCCCAAGGACCCTGGGGTGGTGCTGGAAGAGGGCGCGCAGATCGTTTTCGACCCCAAGCAGGCCATCCCCATGGCCATGGTGGGCCATGTGACGTCGAGCTATTACAGCCCCTCGCTGGGCCATGGCTTTGCCCTGGCGGTGGTCAAGGGCGGGCATGCGCGCATGGGCGACACCGTCTACTTGCCGATGATCGATGGCACCGTCCACGAGGCCGAAATCGTCAGCCCCGTCTTCGTCGACCCCAAAGGAGAGCGCCAGAATGTCTGACGTCAGAGAATTCGATACCCGGCCGACCGGGCACCCGAGTGCCGAATCGCCGTTGGCGTGGTCCTTTCATCGGCAGGCGCCGCCTCGTGAAGCCAATGCGGGCGTGGCGCTACGCGAGCAGGCCTTCCTCGACCATCTGGTCTTGCGCGGCGGCGCCATCGTGCTGGACGAGGCCGTGCGCGAGGTGCTGGGCCTCGCGTTGCCTGCCCGACCCAATACGCTGGCGCTGGACGACGGCGGCGAGCGTTCGATTCAATGGCTGTCGCCCGACGAGTGGCTGGTCATCGTGCCCGCCGGCGAGGCGTTTGCGCTGGAGCGCCGCCTGCGCCAGGCGCTGGGTCAGGCACACTTCAGCATCGTCAACGTCGGCGGCGGCCAGACCCTCGTCGAACTCTCGGGGCCGCAGGCCCGCGAGGTGTTGATGAAGTCCACGACCTACGATGTACATCCGCAGGCGTTCCCGGTGGGCAAGGGCGTCAGCGTGGTGTTCGCCAAGGCTTCGGTGGTGCTGCGCCGGCCGCGCGAGGATGTCTGGGAGCTCGTGGTACGCCGCAGCTTCGCCGACTACTGCTTTCGCTGGTTGCTGGATGCGGCTGAAGAGTTCGGCGTCAGCGTGGGCAGTGAGACGCCATGAGCCGAACGACCGATACCTGGATTCTTGCCGCCCAGTGCCCGAGTCGCCTGGGCACGGTGGATGTGGTGACGCGCTTTTTGAAAGAGCGGCATTGCTACATCACCGAGCTCAACTCGTTCGACGATCGGCTGGGCGGGCGCTTCTTCATCCGCGCCGAGTTCCGGCCCGAGCTGGAAGGCTTCCACGACGAGGCGTTTCAGCAAGCCTTTGCGCCGCGGGCCGCCGAGTTCGCCATGGAGTTCGAGCTGACCCCGCCGGGCAAGCGCACCGGGACCGTGATTCTCGTCTCCAAGGCCGATCACTGCCTGAACGATCTGCTCTATCGCTATCGCATCGGCCAGTTGCCACTGGATATTCGCGCGGTGATTTCCAACCATCCCGACCTCGAGCCGCTGGCGGCATGGCATGGCCTGCCCTATCACCACCTGCCGGTGACCGCCGAGACCAAGCCGCAGCAGGAGGCGCAGATCCAGGCAATCATCGAGCAGAGCGGGGCGGAGCTGGTGGTGCTGGCGCGCTACATGCAGGTGCTGTCGCCGGCCATGTGCGAGCGGCTGGCGGGGCGCGCCATCAATATCCACCATTCGCTGCTGCCCGGCTTCAAGGGCGCCAGGCCGTATCACCAGGCCTACGAGAAGGGCGTCAAGCTGGTCGGCGCGACGGCGCACTACATCAACAACGACCTCGACGAAGGGCCGATCATCGCCCAGGGCGTCGAGCCGGTCGATCACGCTCACTACCCGGAAGACCTGGTGGCCAAGGGGCGGGATGTCGAATGCCTGACCCTGGCTCGCGGCATTGGCTATCATCTCGAGCGTCGCGTATTCCTGCATGCGGGGCGCACGGTGGTGCTGGGCAACTGACGTGCCGGAGGGCCGATGCGCGAGATGCCATCGGCCCCGGGTGACGCGGCAATCTTACAGGGCCTCACAGGTCCTTGACCAACCTGAGTGCATCGTAAATGGCCGCATGGGTGTTGCGGTGAGCAATCGCGTCGCCGATTCGGAATAGCTGAAACGTGCCGTCCGGGTTGGTGTCGAGCGCCTGCGCTCTGCCGGCGATCAGGTCGTCGTAGTCGACCGCGCCCCGGTTGCTCGACAGCGGCTTGAGTTCCTCGTAGAGATCGTCCATCGGCAGGGTGCCGAAGTTGACTACCACCTGATCCACGCGGCGTTCCAGATCAAGCTGGGTATAGTCGCTGCTTATCGAGGCCACCAGGTCGCTGCCATCGCGGCGGATGCCGGTCAGCCGGAAGGTCGGCGTGAAGGTGACGTCAAGCTTCTGCAGGGCGCGCATGTAGGGAACCAGGTTCATGGCCATCACTTCCGGCGCCAGGGCGCGGTCGGCGGTCATGTACTCCACCTTGCTGCCCGCCTGGGCAATGATCTCCGCCGCCTGCAACGCGGTATGGTCGCCGGCGTCGTCGTAGACCAGCACATTGCTGCCCGGCTTGGCGTGGCCGGAGAGGATGTCCCAACCCGTGACCGCCAGTTCGTTGCCTTCCGCCAGCGCCTGCTCGTTGGGCAGGCCGCCGGTCGCCACGATGACCACGTCGGGTGACTCGGCGAGCACTTCGTCGTTTTCCGCGAACACGTTGAAATGGAAGGTGACGCCCATCGCCTGGCAGCGCTCGATGCGCCAGTCGACGATGCCCATCATCTCGCGGCGGCGCTCGCTCTGCGCGGTCAGGCGAATCTGCCCGCCCGGCGCGTCGGCGGCCTCGAACACCACCACTTCATGCCCGCGCTCGGCGGCCACCCGAGCCGCTTCCAGCCCGCCGGGCCCGCTGCCGACCACCACCACCTTGCGCCGGGTTGCGGCGGGGGTAATGGTGTGCGGCAGGGTGGTTTCGCGACCGGTCGCCGCATTGTGGATGCAATACGCCGCCCCGCCCTGATAGATGCGGTCGAGACAGTAGTTGGCGCCGACGCAGGGGCGGATTTCCGCTTCGCGCCCCTCCATGACCTTCTTCATCAGATGCGGGTCGGCCATATGGGCGCGGGTCATGCCGATCATGTCCACCTTGCCGGAGGCGATCGCATGGCGCGCCGTGGCGACGTCCTGGATCTTGGCGCCATGGAAGGTGGGGAAGTCGACCTCGCGCTTGATCTCGCCGGCGAAGTCCAGGTGCGGCGCGCTGGGCATGCCCTGGATCGGGATGACGTCGGTCAGCCCGGGGTCGGTATCGATGTGCCCCTTCACCACGTTGAGGAAATCCACCAGGCCGCTGTCCTTCAACCGGTGTGAGATCGCCATGCCGTCGCGGGCATCGATGCCTCCCGGCAGGCATTCGTCGCCGGTATAGCGCACGCCCAGCAGGAACGTGTCGCCGACCCGCGCGCGGATGCTGGCGAGCACCTCGAAGGTGAAGCGCAGACGATTGTCCAGGCTGCCGCCGTAGGGCGCGTCGAGTTCGTTGGTCAGCGGCGACCAGAACTGGTCCATCAGGTGGCCGTAGGCCTGGATCTCGAGGCCGTCCAGACCGGCGGCGTGCATGCGCTCGGCGGCATCCGCGTAATCCTGAATCAACCGCTCGATATCCCAGAGCTCCGCCTTCTTGGGGTAGGCGCGGTGGGAGGCCTCGCGGTGATGCGACGCCGAGACGATCGGCAGCCAGTCGCCCTTGTCCCAGCGGGTCCGGCGGCCCAGGTGGGTCAGCTGGATCATCACCGCCGTGCCATGTTCGTGGCAGGCATCGGTCAGCTCGCGCATCCACGGCACCACTTCATCCTTGTAGGCGAGGATGTTGTTGAAGACCGGCGGGCTGTCCCGCGACACCGCCGCGGAACCCGCCGTCATGGTGAGTGCTACGCCGCCCTTGGCGCGTTCGACGTGATAGGCCCGGTACAGCGCCTTGGGCATGCCGTCTTCCGGGTAGGCGGGTTCGTGCGAAGTCAGCATCACCCGGTTCTTCAACGTCAGGTGCTTGAGTTGCAGGGGTTGTAGCAGAGGGTCGTTTTTCACGGCGAGCGCTCTTTGTTGTTCTGACGTTGAATCAAGCTAGTCTTCGCTGTACATAGGTGTCAATAATGGTGACATCGATGTACAGCGTGCACAGATAGCATCGCTGCCATGGGTCATTGCCTAGAGGGAAACGGAGAGCAAACTGAGTGAAAAGCGACCGCCCCACTATCAACCGGATTGCCTGGATCGATGCGGCGTACGACTTGCTGATCGAGGCCGGCGTCGGCGCCGTCAAGATCGTGCCGCTGGCCAGGAAGCTGGGCACGTCGCGCACCAGCTTCTATTGGTTGTTCAAGGATCGCGAAGAGGTGCTGGCCGCACTGCTGGAGCGCTGGGAACGCCGCAATACCCACGCCTTGGTCTCGCAGAGCGAAAAATACGCCGCGTCGATCGTCGAGGCCATGCTGAACGTCTTCGACTGCTGGTTCGATCCTGGCCTCTTCGACTCGGAGTTCGAATACGCCGTCAGGAGCTGGAGCCTGCAGGACAGCGCCGTCGCCGGGCGGGTCCGCCATGCCGACGAACGACGCCTCGAGGCGCTGCAGGCGATGTTCATCCGCTACGGCTACGACTCAGCGGAAGCCGATACCCGGGCCCGGACCGTGTACCTGATCCAGGTCGGCTATATCTCGATGCACACCCGGGAGAGCCGGGACACCCGCATCGGCCGGGTGGCCCAGTACGTCGCCATCTTTACCGGGCAACCCTGCACGCCCGCCGATCTGGAGCGTTTCGCCGCACGGCACACGGCCCGGTTTTCCGGCGAGGAATTGGCGGCTGCACAACGGCAGATGGCTCAAGAACCGGCAATCGACGCTGGGACTCATCGGGGGTGACGGCTGGCTTGGCAGCGCGCTGGTGGTAGAGGGCCCGACAGGGCTGAAACATTACACCACCGGTCCCCCGGCGACGGCGAGCCCGGAGGCTCGCCGTCTTCGCGATGGCCGCGGTCTCAGCCCTTGTTGGCGGCCTGGGCGGCGTCGATCACATCCTGTCCGATCTCGTCGGCGAATTCCTTCCACACCGGTTTCATGGCGTCGACCCACTGCTGACGCTGCTCGGGGGTCAGCTCGATGATCTCGGACTTGCCGGAATCGACAATCGCCTGCTTGGCCTCCTTGTTCTCCTGGGCGGCGATCGAGTTCCCGTAGGCGAGCGCTTCCTGCATGGCCTTTTCCAGCACAGGGCGAACGTCATCCGGCAGGCCGTTCCAGAAGCGATCCGACGTGACCACCATGTAATCGATGACGCCGTGGTTGGACTCGGTGATGTACGGCTGCACCTCGTAGAACTTCTGCGAGTAGATGTTCGAGTAGGTGTTCTCCTGGCCGTCGATGGCCCCGGTCTGCAACAGGATGAACACCTCGGAGAACGGCTTCTTGAGCGGCGCGGCATCGATCGCCTCGAACTGCGCCTGCAATACGTCGGAGGTCTGAATCCGGAATTTCTTGCCGGCGGCGTCTTCGGGCACGCGCAGCGGCTCGGAAGCCGACAGCTGCTTGAGACCGTTGTGCTGATAGCCCAAGCCGATCAAGCCCTTGTCCTGCATGGAGGTCAGCAACTGCTTGCCGGTCGCGCTGTTCTCGAAGCGCTCGACCGCGGCCATGTCCTCGAACAGGAAAGGCAGGTCGAAGACCTGGAGCTGATCGGTGTACTTCTGGAACTTGGACAGCGACGGCGCGGCGAGCTGGACGTCACCCAGCAGCATGGCCTCGAGCACCTGATCGTCGCCATAGAGTTGGGAATTGGGATAGACCTCGACCTCGACCTGGTCGCCGACCGAGCTCTGCTCGACCAGTTCCTTGAACTTCTCGGCCATCTGACCCTTGGGGGTGTTCTCGGCGACCACGTGGGAGAACTTGATGGTGATCGGGTCGGCGGCGAAGGCCGAACCGGCCAGCATGATGCCGGCGGCCAGTGAGGCGAGCGCAGCGAGCTTGTAGGTAGGCATGCCGTAATCCTTGTGATTGTAATAGTGTGAGTAGCCCAATGGACTTATCGGATGCTGGCATAGCTCAATAACGGCGAGTATTAGTATTTGAGCAAACCAGGGTTAGCCTACGCTGAAACCTTGCTGGACGGGGTAAAACCTTCATAGCCGAAGATCGCTTGCAGCAACGCCTGACCGCAGCTCGGCAGGGCTTCCAGTTCCCTGACGACGATGCTGCGCTCACGCTGAGCCCAGGCGTCGTCCAGTTCGATCAACTGGATGGCCAGGGTGCGCTGATAGCGAAGCGCGCACGACTCGGGCAGGATGCCGATACCCACCCCCGCCTCGATCATCCGGCAGGCCGGCTCGAAGCCGAGTACCTGGATGCGCAGAGGCAGGCTCTTGCCCATGTCCTTGACCTGATCCTGAAGGAACTGCAGCAGGGTGCTGCCGTCGTGTAGTCCGACATGCGGATAGTCCAGCGTCTCGTGGAAGCTGACCGGGGGCCTGTCGGCTAGCGCATGCCCCCGGGGCACGACCAGCACCAATCGGTCCAGGCTGAACGGCAGCAACTGTAGCCCCTGGGCCTCGGCCACCCCCGCCACGACGCCCAGATCCGCCGTGCCATCGAGTACGCCACGCACGATATCCCGAGTCAGCCGTTCCTGAAGGTCGACGGTGATGCCGGGGCGGGTGGCCAAAAATCGGGCCAGCACATCGGGCATGAACTCGGTCACCGCCGTGGTGTTGGCGAAGATGCGTAGGTGGCCAGCGGCGCCATCGGCATATTCCGAGAAATCGCTTTTCACATGCTCGACCTGACGCAGGATCGTCCGGGCATGACGGAGTAGGCGCTCCCCCGCCGGGGTGAGCTCCACGCCCTGGCTGCTGCGATAGAACAATCGGCTTCCCAACTGACCTTCGAGGGCCTTCATTCGTGTACTGGCCGCTGCCGTGGAAAGGTGGGCGCGCTGGGCGCCGCCCGTCATGCTGCAGGCCTCGGCGACGTGGATGAACAATCGCAAGTCAGGCAAATCGAAATGCATGCACCTTCTCCTGAGCGGGGGTCATCAAGTCGCTCGATAACGCGGGCTTTCGGCTCAGCAGAACACCGCCTTATGCAAAAGCAAATTCTCTAAAGGTCCCATCCCTGCGCATCCTGATGGCACAACCACAGGAGGACAGGACATGGTGGGTGCTGAGGTCAGCGACTGGATCGGCAACCAGGAGCACAGTGAGGACGGGCTGAGCGCGGCCTTGGTCACGCGCATCGCGGCGACGTTCGACCTCCCATGCCCGGCGAGCGGGCAGCCTTTGCCGCCGCTATGGCACTGGGCTTTCTTTCAGGAGCCCGTCGCGCCAGCGCAGTTGGGCAGGGACGGCCATCCCGCACGCGGTGGCTTCCTGCCGCCCGCCGAAGGGCGCAACCGGATGTGGGCCGGCGGCCGGCTGGACTTCATTCAACCGCTGCGCGTGGATATGCCCGCGGCGCGCCACTCGACGATCGCGGCTATCAAGGAGAAGCAGGGGCGGACCGGCAAGCTACTGTTCGTCACGGTGCGCCATGACTACACCCAGCAGGGCGAAGCCTGCATTCGGGAAGAACAGGATATCGTCTATCGGGAGCCCTCGCCGCTGCGGCTGTCGCTGAACACGCCGCTGCCCGAGCCCGAGTGGGCGGAGTCCATCCGGCCCACGCCGCTCATGCTGTTCCGCTATTCGGCGGTGACCTTCAACGGCCATCGCATTCACTACGACTGGCCGTACGCCACCGAGGCCGAAGGCTACCCCGGGCTGGTCGTGCATGGCCCGATGATCGCCACGCTGATGGTTCAGGCCTTCTGCAACGCCCACCCCCACGCCATGCCGACACGGCTTGCCTACCGCGGCCTGCGCCCGCTGATTGCCAACGGCGACTTTCAGGTTGCCGGCCGCCATGAAGAGGCCGGCCGGGCCGCGCTGTGGGCCTTCAACGATCGCGGGCCGGCCCACGAGGCGGAAATTCACTACCAGGAGAATGGCTGATGTTTGCCCATGACACCGAGGCCCTGGAGGCCATCCGCGACGGCGTACGAAGCCTGTGCAGCCACTACGATGCGGCCTACTGGCGCGGCGTCGACGAACGCAAGGCGTTCCCCGAGGAGTTCGTCGCTGCGCTGACCGAGGCCGGCTGGCTGGCGGCGATGATTCCTGAGGAATATGGCGGCTCGGGGCTGGGCCTGAACGAAGCCTCGGTGATCCTCGAGGAGGTCAACCGCTGCGGGGGCAACTCCGGCACCGTGCACGGCCAGATGTACAACATGTTCACTCTTTTGCGCCACGGCTCCGAGGAGCAGAAGCAGCACTTCCTGCCGAAGATCGCCGCGGGCGAGCTGCGTCTGCAGTCGATGGGAGTCACCGAGCCGACCACCGGCACCGACACCACCAAGATCAAGACCACCGCGGTCAGGCAGGGCGACAAGTACGTCATCAACGGCCAGAAGGTGTGGATCTCGCGCATCCAGCACTCCGATCTGATGATCCTGCTGGCGCGCACCACGCCGCTCGACCAGGTGCAGCGCAAGTCGGAGGGCATGTCGATCTTCCTGGTCGACCTGCACGCGGCGATCGGCAACGGCCTGACCGTGCAGCCGATCGCCAACATGGTCAATCACGAGACCAACGAGCTGTTCTTCGACAACCTGGAGATTCCGGCGGACAGCCTGATCGGCGAGGAGGGCAAGGGCTTTCGCTACATCCTCGACGGGCTGAACGCCGAGCGTACGCTGATCGCCGCCGAATGCATCGGCGACGGGCGCTGGTTCATCGAGAAAGCCAGCGACTATGCCCGCAGTCGCGAGGTGTTCGGCCGGCCGATCGGCCAGAATCAGGGTGTCCAGTTCCCCATCGCCCAGGCGCACATCGAAATCGAGGCCGCCGACCTGATGCGCTGGCGGGCCTGCCACGAGTACGACAACGGCCTGCCCGCCGGGGCCAGCGCCAACATGGCCAAGTACCTGGCCGCCGAGGCGTCGTGGAAGGCGGCCAACGTCTGCCTGCAGACCCACGGCGGGTTCGGCTTCGCCAGCGAGTACGATGTCGAGCGCAAGTTCCGCGAGACCCGGCTCTACCAGGTCGCACCGATCTCGACCAACCTGATCCTGTCCTACGTCGCCGAGCACCTGCTCGAGCTGCCGCGGTCCTTCTAGGAGACGTCCGATGAGCCATCCCACCCGGACCCTGGCCGCCTTCCTGGCCGATCTCGATTACCCGGCCCTGCCCGAGCGGGTCGTGGCGCGCTGCGAGGAGCTGTGCCTCGACTGGCTGGGCTCGGCGCTGGCCGGCAAGAACCAGCCGCCGATTCCGCTGTTCGAGCGCTACGCACAGCGCATGGGGCCGGCGAGTGGGGCCAGCGAATCGCTGACCGACCGGCGGCTGACCTCGCCGCACTTCGCCGCACTGGTCAACGCCGCCGCCTCGCACGTCGTCGAGCAGGACGACCTGCACAACAGCTCGGTGCTGCATCCCGGCACGGTGGTCTTTCCCGTCGCGCTGGCCACCGCCCAGGAACTCGGCGCCTCGGGCCGCGAGCTGATCGTCGCCGCCGTGGCGGGCTACGAGGCGGGGATTCGTATCGGCGAGTTCCTCGGTCGCTCGCACTACGCCACCTTCCACACCACCGGCACCGTGGGCACGCTGGCCGCCGCCGTGGCGGTCGGCAAGCTGCTCGGCTTCGACGAGGATCGCTTCGTCCACGTGCTGGGTAGCGCCGGCACCCAGGCCGCGGGGCTGTGGGAATTTTTGCGCGATGGCGCCCACTCCAAGCAGCTGCATACCGCCAAGGCGGCCGCCGACGGGCTGCTGGCCGCCTACCTGACCGCCGAGGGCCTGACTGGGGCGCAGCGCATCCTGGACGGCAGGCAGGGCATGGCCGCGGGGATGTCGCGCGATGCCGATGACCGCTATCTGACGGATCGCCTCGGCGAGCGCTGGGCGCTCGAGGAGACCTCGTTCAAGTTCCATGCCTCGTGCCGGCACACCCATCCCGCCGCCGATGCGCTGCTAGCGCTGATGCAGACGCACGGCCTCGAGCATCGGGACATCGAGCACGTCACCGCCCGCGTGTACCAGGCAGCCATCGACGTGCTGGGCCCGGTGACCCGGCCCGCCTCGATCCATCAGGCCAAGTTCTCGATGGGCACGGTACTGGGGCTGATCGCCGTGCATGGCCAGGCGGGCCTCGAGGAGTTTCAGCGCCACGCCCTCGAGGACAGCCAGGTCATCGCCTTCAGGGAGCGGGTGAGCATGCAACTCGATCCCGAGGTCGACGCGGCTTACCCGAAGAAGTGGCTGGGGCGCGTCGAGGTAACGACCCGCGACGGCCGGGTACTCAGCCAGGCGATCGACGATCCTAAGGGCGATCCTGGCAACACCCTGTCGCGGGCCGAGCTCGAAGACAAGTTCCGGCGCTTGGCGGCCTTTTCCGGCGCGGCCTCGTCAACCGAAGCCCATCAGTTGGTTGCCTGGGCCTGGCAGTTGCGGGACCAGCCGCGCATCGCGCCGCTGCTCCAGACCCCGACGCGCGAGAACACGCGTGAGAGCACTCGTGAAAGCACTCATGAAAACAAGGGAGCCGACGCATGAACGAGTCAGCCACCTCCCCGCGCCCCTTGGACGGCATCACCGTCGTCAGTTTGGAGCATGCCATCGCTGCGCCCTTCTGCACCCGCCAACTGGCGGATATGGGCGCGCGGGTCATCAAGGTCGAACGTCCCGGCGTCGGGGACTTCGCCCGGGGTTACGACGCGCGGGTCCACGGCCTGTCCTCCCACTTCGCGTGGACCAACCGCTCCAAGGAGAGCCTGACCCTCGACGTCAAGCACGGCGAAGCCCGGACGATCCTGGACAGCCTGCTGGCCCAGGCCGACGTGCTGGTGCAGAACCTGGCGCCGGGGGCCGCGGCCCGGCTGGGGCTGTCCTTCGAGACGCTGCACGCCGACTTCCCGCGGCTGATCGTGTGCGATATCTCGGGCTACGGTGAGGATGGCCCCTATCACACCAAGAAGGCCTACGACCTGCTGATCCAGAGCGAGGGCGGCTTCCTGTCGACGACCGGCACGCCGGGGCCGGAGGGCATGGCCAAGGCGGGCTGCTCGATCGCCGATATCGCCGCCGGCATGTACGCCTACAGCAATATCCTCTCCGCGCTGTTGCTGCGCGGGCGCACCGGCACCGGCAGCCACATCGACGTGTCGATGCTCGAGAGCCTGGTCGAGTGGATGGGCTATCCCATGTACTATGCCTTCGACGGCGCCGAGCCGCCGCCGCGGGCGGGGGCCTCGCATGCCACCATCTATCCCTACGGCCCGTTTCCCACCGGCGACGGCCAGACCGTCATGCTGGGCCTGCAGAACGAGCGCGAATGGCAGGTATTCTGCGAGAAGGTCCTGCAGCAGCCCGAGCTGGCCGGGGATGAACGCTTTTCCGCCAATGCCCGGCGCTCCACCCACCGCGACGCGCTGCGCTCACTGATCGTGCAGGCGTTTGCCGCGCTGAGCGCGGACGAGGTGCTGGCCCGGCTCGACGAGGCACAGATCGCCAACGCCCATGTCAACGACATGCATGGCGTCTGGGCGCATCCGCAGCTCAAGGCGCGCCAGCGCTGGGCGAGCGTCGGCAGCCCCGCCGGCGAGATTCCGGCGCTGCTGCCACCGGGGCGCAATAGCGCGTTCGTGGCGCAGATGCAGCCGGTACCCGCGCTCGGCGAGCACAGCGAACGGATCCTCGCCGAGCTGGGCTACGATCGCGACGCCATCCGTCACCTGAAAGAACACAACGTCATTTGATGGAGCCGTTATGAGTCCGGATGCCCTGCGCTCCATTCTGTTCGTTCCGGCCACCCGCCCGGAGCGCATCGCCAAGGCCCTGGCCAGCCCGGCCGATGCCGTCATCGTCGACCTGGAAGACGCCGTCGCCGAAAGCGACAAGGCGGTCGCACGGGAGTCGCTCGATACGTTTCTGAACCACAACCCGCAAGCCAGGCTCATGGTTCGGGTCAATGCGCCTGGCACCGGCCACTACAAGTCCGATCTGGCGCTATGTTCACGCTATGCCAATGTCACGCGCCTGGTGATTCCCAAGACGGAGTCCTGTCAGGCTCTGGAGACGGCAGCGACCTGCAACAAACCCCTATGGCCGTTGATCGAAACGGCCCGGGGCCTCCTGGCGTTGCCCACGCTGGTCTATGTCTCGGGCGTGGAGCGGCTGAGCTTCGGCGCGCTGGACATGGGCGCGGAGCTGGGGCTGGAAACTGGCACGCCGGGCGCACAGCAGATCCTGGATCAGAGTCGCTATGCGCTGTTGATTCATTCTCGCGCTGCGGGTTTGATGGCGCCGATCGAGAGCGTGCATCCTTCGATTGAGGACACCGCAGCGATTGCACAGGCGGCCAAACGGGCCAGAGAGATGGGCTTTTCCGGGATGCTATGCATTCACCCCAAACAGCTGCCACCGATCAACCAGGCATTTACGCCCTCCGAGGCTGAGATCGCCTGGGCGAACAAGGTCATGGAGGGCGTGGCGCAGCACACGGGGGCCTTTAGCCTCGACGGACAGATGGTCGATGCCCCGGTCATCGCGCGTGCCCAGGGGGTTCTTGCCAAGGCCAAGGTGCGCGCATCATGACGCGTTGCGCAGCCCAAGCATGAGCCAGCGTCACCGCAGACTGGCGATGATGCTTGCGGTATTACCGCCATAGCCAATGGTTATTTCAAGCCTGTCCCGGGCCATTCGGTGACCTGCGCGCCTACGGCCAAATGTGTTCTGCTGTCGATAGTCTATAAAAAGGGAGGCAGCATGTCGGGCACGATTGCATCGGATTTTTCTTATCACCGCTATGCGGGCAAGGCGCTGCCTGGCCGTATGGACGATAGCTGTCACCTTCTGGCGTGGCATAGTCTCGACGTGGCGGCGGTGGGCTGGCATTTGTTGGCCCCGAGCCGGCCGTTGACGCGTCACTTGGCTGCGCGCCTCGCTATGGAGCCTGAAGCGCTGCGGGGATTTTTGGTCTTCCTGCTGGGGCTGCATGATCTGGGCAAGTTCTCGCGAGCATTCCAGGAGGTGCTGAAGCTGTCGGTCGAAGGCATGGCCCCGCCGCTGGGCATGCCTTACTCGGAGCGCCATGACCGGCTGGGTGTGCTGCTGTGGGATCATTGCTGGCTTCAGTGGCGCAAAGACGGCACCCTGCGTTGGCCAGGCGACAGCAACGCTTCTGCCAGAAAGCTCGCCGAACCGATGATCAGCCTGATGGCGCCTTTCTTTGGCCATCACGGCCGGCCGGTTGCGACCGGGCACTTGCGAGTGGAGACCTTCTTCGGCCGCGACGCGATAGCGGATGATGTCGAGGCGGCGAGAGGCTTCATCGCTGATTGGGCGGCACTGATCCAGCCGCATTGGCCGATAGATAAATTGCTCGACAGCGAGTGGCTCGAGGTCTTCAAGACGCTGAGTTGGACCATCGCGGGCTGGGCGACGTTGAGTGACTGGCTTGGCTCTCATCGCGATCATTTTCCCTATCGGCAGCGGGCGATGAACCTGGCCGAATACTGGCCGATGGCGCTTGCACAAGCCGAGTCGGTTCTGGGAGTCACCGGGTTTTCCCATGCGCTCGAGCCCGTGCCCTTCGAAAGTCTGGCGCAGTGGTTCGACGGAGACATCACGCCGACGCCCTTGCAGCGGGAAGCTGAGTCGACGCCGCTGGCAGAAGGGCCTCAACTGTTCATTCTCGAGGACGTCACGGGGGCCGGAAAAACCGAGGCCGCCTGCATCCTCGCCCAACGGATGCTGGCGACCGGGCAGGGGGAGGGGCTCTACTTCGCGCTGCCGACCATGGCGACCTCCAATGCGATGTACGCCCGGCTGGGCGATCTGCATCATCGCTTTTTCAGCGCGGAGTCCCGGCCGTCTTTCGTGCTCGCGCACGGGGCGCGTGAGTTGAACGAGGATTTCGAGCGCGCGGTGATGACGGCGCAGCCAGACGATGGCGATTACGCAGCAATCGATACCAGCGCCTCGACCCAATGCAATCGGTGGCTTGCCGATTCGCGCAAGAAGGCGCTGCTGGCGGATGTGGGCGTCGGCACGATCGATCAGGTGCTGATGGGCTTGCTACCGTTTCGGCACCAGTCGCTGCGGATGCTTGGATTGGCCCGCAAGGTGTTGATCGTCGATGAAGTCCACGCCTTCGATCACTATATGCAGACGCTGCTGCATCAGTTACTGGCACATCATGCTCGTCAGGGCGGCAGTGCCATATTGCTGACGGCTACGCTGCCGTTTGCCATGCGCCAGGCCTTGGTGAACGCCTGGCGCCAAGGGCAGCGCCTCCCCCCGGCTAAGCTCGTCAAAACGGACTTTCCCCTACTGACGCAGTGTGGTGATGACTCTCCTTGGGAGACGCCATTGGGAACGCGCCCGGAAGTCGCCCGTCGCGTCGATGTTGACTGGCTTTCCGATGAAGACGAGGCGGTGAAAGCAGTCATGGCCTCGGTCGAGGCGGGGGAATGCATCGTCTGGGTGCGTAACACGGTAGATGACGCCATACGCGCCTGGCAGCAGATCAGCGCCTGCCATCCTGATCCCGAGCGATGCCTGCTGTTCCATGCGCGTTTTGCGATGATGGATCGCAGACGTCTCGAGTCCGAAGTGATCTCGCGCTTGGGAAAGTCCTCCCGCGCGGATGTCAGGCGGTCACAAGTCGTTATTACCACGCAGGTTTTTCAGGAAAGTCTGGACTGCGACGCTGACCGTATGATCAGCGATATCGCGCCTATTGATCTGTTGATCCAGCGTGCCGGGCGTCTTCAACGTCACCAGCGCGGGGAACGTCTATCGCCGAGACTCACAATTCTTGCGCCTGAATGGGACGATCAGCCGGAGGCGGACTGGCTGCAACGCACGCTGCCGGGTACACAAGCGGTGTATCGGGATACTTCGCTGGTCTGGCTGACGCAGCAGGTGCTGCGCGCGCAAGGTGCCATCGAGTTGCCTGGCGAGGCGCGCACGCTGATCGAGAGCGTTTATGCCTGCCCTATCGATGATATCCCCGAGGCTCTGGACCAGGTGAGGCTGGAAGGCAGTGGTGACCGCAAGCGCTCAGTCGCGATGGCGAATTACAACGCTCTCGACCTGGAAGCGGGATATCGGCTCAACGAAGACTTCGATCAATGGCAGGAAGAGCGCGAGACCGGGACTCGCCTGAGTGACGAGCCGAGCGTCAACGTCGTGCTGCTCAAGCGCGAGGGCGACGAACTCGCGCTATGGGCCGACGGTGAGCGTCACGCCGATATGCTGAGTCAGTGCCGCTTGCGAGAGAGCCAGGCAAGAAAGCTGACCGAGCTGCCCGAACGCGACACCGAGAGCTGGGAGGCATTGCAGAAACGCTACAAGGCGCTGCGTTTTACCCAGCCCTGGCTGCCCGACGAGGATGACGGCTGTCGATACGATAGGCAGTGGGGCGTGGAGTTTTCTTGATGATGGGAGATGCGGGAGTGGCTATGGCCATACATCTCGCATAGCGATAGCCACCGTCTACAGAAACCGCTGACCTGACCCGTGCATAAAGAGAGTGGATGATTGCCAATAGCCAGCCTGGAGTAAATGTCATCTTCGCGCTACACAATAGGCTATTCTGTAGCGCGAAGGTTACTTATGGCAACTCCTCACAATCCTCCGGCAGCCGTACGCCGCGCGCTGCGCAAACTTGGGGCCGACATTCACGATGCGCGTCGCCGGCGCAGGCTGACCATGGCCGTCGTTGCCGAGCGCGCCTTCACGTCGCGCTCGACCCTGCAGAGAATCGAGGCGGGTGACGCCAGCGTCGGCATCGGTATCTATGCCAGCGTTCTTCAGGCGCTCGGCCTTCTCGACGGACTCGCCGGTATTGCGGACATCGGCAACGACAGTGTCGGTCAGGCGCTTGCCAGCGCCGAGCTGCCCAAGCGAGTCGTGTTGAAGCGCCCACCGAGGTCCTCGCGAAATGACTGAGTTCGATGGGTAGCCCCGCTGGCGCGGGGAGCGATTTCACCCACTTGCGCGGTCGGGTCTATGGACCGGTCCATCACCACGGGCGTGGTGAACGACAGCGGCGGATTATGCGGGCGCTTGACGCGCAGCACAATCTGCGGTAACAATCATGTTACTATTTTTCAATCAGGTCTTTGAACCTTGTCTATATCTGTAGGCATGATGATTAGCGCTCAGTTAACACACAAGCGGTCGACGCTTCCCACATCAAGGACTGGCCAGGAGGCCATATGCTTTTCAGGTTTTATTTCCCAACCAGGAAAGGCCGCGTGCTGGCTATCCGTAGCTATCGGCTTGCCGAGTCGGCTTCACCGTCGCGTGCTGGAGGACGCAGCCGTGACCTGATCTAACCACCTGCTGGCCCAGGTCGGGGCCAGCTCTTTCCCTGCTTTTGGTGACGCCAATGAACCTTCTCGCCGATCCCTGGCTCCCATTCCAAGACAAAAACGGAGCCGTTACCTACCAGCCCCCCTCGGCACTGGCTGACCCCGATATTCTCGATCTCGAACTTCCCCGTGCGGATTTTCAGGGCGCTGCCTGGCAGTTCTTGATCGGCCTGCTGCAAACCGCCATGACGCCGAAGAATACCGATGCCTGGCTGGATCGCTACCAGCAGCCACCAAGCGTCGAGGAACTGGAAGCAGCATTGGCGCCTTTCGCGGCGGCGTTCGAACTCGACGGCGACGGCCCGCGCTTTATGCAGGATATTGACCCGCTCGAGGATGTAAAAGTGTCGTCGGTCGCCGGTCTGTTGATCGACTCTCCCGGAATCAATACCGTCAAAAAGAATCGAGATTTCTTCGTCAAGCGTGGCCGGGTGGAAGCTATGTGCCAGGACTGCGCGGCACTGGCGCTCTATACCATGCAAATTAACGCTCCCGAGGGTGGTGCCAGTATACGCACAGGGCTCCGCGGAGGCGGGCCATTGGCGACGCTGATCTTGCCCGAGGATGAAACGCAACCGCTGTGGAAGCGCCTCTGGCCCAATGTAATGCCCGCCGATGCGCTGCCCCAGCCGGGCCAGACCTGGCGTACGCCATCGGCGGAAGATCCCGATCTGTTTTTCTGGATGAGCCGAACCCGCGTCAGTGACAGCAAGGGCACTGAGGTGTACCCGGAGCAGGTTCACCCGCTGCATGTCTTCTGGTCCATGCCGCGCCGCTACAGGCTTTTGTTTGAAGGAGATTCCGGTGGCTGCGATCTCTGCGGACGCGAGGCAGCACAGTTGGTGCGCCAGCTTCGCTCGAAAACGCATGGCGTCAACTATGAGGGTCCGTGGCGCCATCCTCTAACGCCTTATCGTATGAACCCCAAAAAGCCTGAGAATTTTCCGTACTCAAGGAAAGGACAGGCTGATGGCTTAGGTTACCGTCATTGGCCGGGCTTGGTGCTGGAGGACGAGACGGTTAGCGGCACTTTACCGGCGCGCGCGGTAACCCACCATTTGAAGAAATACCAAATGGTCAAGGCTGCTCAGGATGATGGAGAAGCTTTTGACGCACTCTTTCAGCGCGTACGTCTTTGGGTGTTTGGCTATGACATGAAGCAGGCCAATGCCCAAGGCTGGTACAGCACCGAGATGCCACTGGTAGGCGTGCCGGATCGATATCAGGACTTATTCAGGGGTTGGGTCCAGCGCTTCGTCGATCTGGCCGGCGATTTTGCCTGGACCGTGCGTAATCAGCTCAAGCGCGCCTGGTTCAAGCGCCCCGAGGATGCCAAGGGCGATATGAGTCAGATCGATGCCCAGTTTTTCGAGGCCACGCAACTCGCATTTTTTGAGGCGCTACGCCAGATGGGCGAGACGCTGCGCGACGACATCCCCGAGCCGGTGCTTTCCAGTGAGGTTCACAAGATTTGGCATCAGTCGCTCAAGAATGAGGCTCTGAAACTCTTCGACGCCCAGGCCATCAGCGGGCCGCTGGAAGGAATGAAAATGCAGCAGCTCGAGCGCATCACGGGGGCTCGGCGCTATCTGCTGGCGTATCTGAATGGTAGCGGCAAAAAGGTGGGCAAAACGGTTCAGACATTCGCCAAGGCCGGCGGGTTCGAGCTGCCAGCGCAGGCGCCCAAAACCAACAATACGGAGAGCGCAGCATGAGTGAGATTGAGGAGGGAGCGGAGTCGCAAACCGCAAGCGATCACACCGAGAGTACGGTCGAAAGCCATCTCTACGCGATCAAGCGGCAAGAGGCCTTCGAGCTACGGCGCTGGTGGCAGCGTCTTACTTTGGATGAAACGATGCTCAAACGTTACACAAAGCAGCGCCCCCATCCCCGAGGCGTGCGTGCGGCACTCCGGCGTTGCGAAAGCATCGAGCAGGTCATGTTGACCGAAGCGTTTCGTCATCTCTGGTTCGCGCTGGAAGCGCGGGTCTGGCTTAACGATCAGTCCAGCGATCACCCCACTACGCGTAACCATCGCCTTGAAACGTGGGCAACAATTGCGGCCATCGTCGCCGAATTGCGCGACGAAGCATTCGATGTTCCCCTCGCGCGGCGGCTTGGCGAGAACCGGCCCAACACCGCGGATACTCCACGCATGAGCGACCTGCGCTTTCAGCAGCTTTTGGACTGCCATACGCCCGAGGAGCTGATCCGCCGTTTCCGTCGGGCGCTGAAACTCGCCGACAACACCGGCGTCAGCGTCGTGCGCCTGGCGGATAACGTCGCGCTCTGGCATCGCGAACAGCGTGGCCAGTATCGCCCTGAGGTGACCGAGCGCTTCGCCTTTGTCATGAGCGACGGCTATTTCAAGGCGCGCGCCATGAAAGCGTCTTCGAGCGACTGATCCATCGACCACGAACGTCACCGATAAATATTCATCATTACCATTTCAGGGAACATTTCATGAGTCACTTCATTCAGCTACATCTTCTGACTGCCTACCCGCCCTCCAACCTCAACCGCGACGATCTGGGGCGCCCCAAGACGGCGTTCATGGGTGGGGCGCGCCGCTTACGTGTTTCCTCCCAAAGCCTCAAGCGTAACTGGCGGACTTCTGCGCTATTTGAAGAGGCCGTCGATGGGTACAGGGGCACGCGTACCAAGCGCCTGGGTAAGCAGGTGTATGATCGCATGTCAGACGCCGGCGAAAAAATCGCTGGCGCTAGCGCGGAGAAGATCGCGAGCGTCTTCGGCAAGCTACGCAAGGTCGATAAAAACGAAAAACACGAATACGAAATCGAGCAGCTCGTTCATGTCGGGCCGGAGGAGTTAGCGGCCGTAGAGCGCCTGGCCGACACGCTGAGGGCGGAGAAGCGTGAGCCAACCGATCAGGAACTCAAGGAACTGCTCGAGCAGCGGCCGACAGCCGTCGATGTGGCGCTTTTCGGACGCATGCTCGCCGCGGCGCCGAGCTACAACGTCGAGGCGGCCTGTCAGGTAGCCCATGCGATTACCGTGCATGCCGCCGAGGTCGAAGACGACTACTTCACTGCGGTCGACGACCTCAACTCAGGCAACGAAGACCGCGGCGCGGCGCATATCGGTGAAGCCGGTTTTGCCGCCGGGCTGTTCTATCTCTATGTCTGCATCGACCGGGATCTGCTGGTCGAGAACCTGCAAGGCAAGGAGGAGCTGGCCGACCACGCCATTGCTGCGCTGGTCGAGTCCGCCGTCAAGATCTCCCCCAAGGGCAAGCAGAACAGCTTCGGCTCTCGCGCCCACGCCAGCTATCTGCTGGCAGAAAAAGGCGATCAGCAGCCGCGCTCGCTGTCGGCCGCCTTCCTGCAGCCGGTCAATGGTGAGGGACAGGCCATCAAGGCTATCGAGAAGTTGGAAAAACAGGCGCAGGCGTTCGATGACGCTTACGGTCCCGGCGCCGATCGCCGATTCATTCTCTCGGCGACACCCGAGTACGAAAAGCCCGCTTTGAAAGGGAACACGTCGACGGGGAATCTGCAGGATCTGCAGTCCTTTCTCAAAGGCGACGACTGAGCGGAGGCGACATGCCGAACTATCTAGTCTTTCGCCTCTATGCGCCAATGGCGAGCTGGGGAGAAGCCGCAGTCGGGGAAACCCGACCGACGGCGACCTATCCCGGGCGTAGTGCCATTATCGGGCTCATCGGCGCCGCGCTGGGCATCCGGCGCGATGACGACGCGGGGCAGCAGAGTCTGCGTAAGAGTCTTGCCGTTGCCGTCAAACAGCGCTCTCCAGGCCTGCTGCTACGCGACTATCACACCATTCAGGTACCGGCATCACAGTCGAAGGTGAGCTACCGTTCGCGGCGTGAAGAACTTTCGGTACCCAAGGCTACCCTCAATACCATTCTCTCTACGCGAGATTACCGCTGCGACGGCTTGTGGGTGGTGGCACTGCGTTTGGCGTCTGACGCTGCCTGGTCGCTGGACGAACTTAGAAACGCGCTGGAGAAACCCCGTTTCACGCTCTATCTCGGTCGCAAGGCCTGCCCGCTGGCAGCACCCCTCATGCCCGTCGTCGTGGAGGCAAATCACTGGCGGGAAGCGCTGGATCACGGCTTCGAAAGCGGACTGAACACTGAGAAAACCTGGCTACCACTGGTCGGCAACGAGACACAGGACCGACGTCTGCTGAGGTTACCCGATCAAGTGGTCTATGCGTGGGAAGGTGACATCCAAGCACTGGATGGCAATGCTGATGCGGCGGAGTCCAGCGAGGTCTGGGACGAGCCGCTGCATCGTCGGCGCTGGCAGTTCGGCGCCCGGATCGAGCATCGGCGGGTGGTACGTACCGAGGAGGGGCGCTGATGTATCTCGCGAAAGTCACAGTTGACCTCAATACGCTGTCTCGGACGCAGTTGTTCGATGTGATGGAGGGCGGTGCCTATACCGCTCACCAGCTCCTTTGGACGCTATTTCCGGAACATCAGGGCGAACGCCCATTTCTTTTTCGCCAGGAGATGGAGGAAGACGAAGTGTCCGGCAGCATGAAAGGACTGCCACGATTCTATGTCTGCTCCAGGCATCAACCGGCTGCGGTCGACGGTTTCGACGTGCAGTGCAAGCCATTCACGCCCGAGCTTAGACAGGGCGACCGCCTTGCCTTTCGGCTACGCGCCAACCCCACGGTGGCTCTGTCCGGTGGCCGTGGCCAGCGCTCTCACCGAGCCGATGTACTCATGGCCGCCAGAAAGCCATTTCCGCCAGGAGAGCGTGCCAGCTCGGCGTGTTCCGAAGTCATGAACAAGGCCGCGAAAGCGTGGTTGAATACGCGTGCCGAGCGTCACGGCTTTGCGCTTCCGGTCTCCCCGGAAGTGGGGGCGTATCGTCAGCACGAGCTGCAAAAAGCGGGGCGGCGTGAGGCGATTCGCTTCTCCAGCGTGGACTACGAAGGATTGCTCGATGTGACCGACCCCGAACGGCTGCTCGAGACGCTGGCCCACGGGATGGGGCGTGCCAAGGCATTCGGGTGCGGGTTGTTACTGTTGCGCCGGGTGCCGGGGCTGGTATGAGCTTCATCCCCCTCAAACCCATCCCCCTCAAGGACCGTATGTCGATGATCTTTGTCGGGATGGGACAGATCGATGTTCGCGACGGCGCCTTCGTGGTGGTCGATGAGGTCAACGGCGAGCGCATGCATATCCCGGTCGGCTCAGTCGCCTGCCTGTTGCTCGAACCGGGAACTCGAGTTTCCCATGCCGCCGTCAAGTTGGCGGCCACCGTGGGTACGCTGCTGATCTGGGTAGGAGACGCGGGGGTTCGGTTATACAGCGCCGGGCAACCCGGCGGCGCGCGCTCCGACAAATTGCTTTACCAAGCGCAGTTGGCACTGGATGAAACGCTGCGTCTCAAGGTCGTACGCAAGATGTTCGAGCTGCGTTTCGGTGAGGAACCACCCTCACGACGTAGCGTCGACCAGTTGCGGGGCATGGAGGGCGCGCGGGTTCGCAAGACTTATCAACTGCTGGCCAAGCAGTATGGCCTGAAATGGCAGGGACGTCGCTATGATCCGAAGCAATGGGATGCCTCGGATGTGGCTAATCAATGCCTCTCTGCAGCAACGTCCTGCCTTTACGGCATTACCGAAGCCGCCATTCTGGCGGCGGGTTATGCACCGGCGATCGGTTTTCTGCATACCGGCAAGCCGTTGAGCTTCGTCTACGACATTGCCGATATCGTCAAATTCGAGACCGTCGTGCCGGCGGCCTTCCGCATTGCCGCCAAAAATCCGCCCATGGCTGATCGGGAAGTGCGAATTGCCTGTCGCGACGCGTTCAAGCAGACCCGTCTGCTGCAGCGTCTGATTCCCATGATCGAAGAAGTGCTGGCGGCGGGTGAGATCGAACCTCCACTTCCGCCGGCTGATTCGGTACCGCCCGCTATTCCCGAGCCCGAATCCTTGGGCGATGCAGGGCATAGGAGTCAATGACATGGCGATGTTGATAGTGGTCACTGAAGCCGTGCCGCCCAGACTTAGGGGACGCTTGGCAGTTTGGCTGCTTGAGATTAGAGCCGGCGTCTATGTGGGCGATGTCAGTAAACGTATTCGTGAAATGATTTGGGAGCAGATTGAGGTGCTGGCCGAGGAGAGTGGCAATGTTGCCATGGCCTGGGCCAGCAATCACGAATCCGGCTTCGAATTCCAGACTTATGGCGACAGCCGCCGCGTGCCCATCGACCATGACGGATTGCGCTTGGTGCGGTTTTTGCCGCCTTCCGATAACTAATTGTTTTAAAAGGTTCTTTAAAAATAAAGGCTGGTTAAAAAATGATCGAAATCGCCGGTAGATTATCCGCCGGTGATTTTATCTTTTAGAAACAAGTGTCTATGATTAGACCGTTCCCCGCAGGCGCGGGGATAAACCGTGAGCCTTCTCGTTGAGGCTCAGGTTCTCCTCCCGTTCCCCGCAGGCGCGGGGATAAACCGGTCGCCTGACGTCTGTAACCGGCCGCCGGCCCCCGTTCCCCGCAGGCGCGGGGATAAACCGGTTGACATAAGGGCAGCAGCTAACGAAGGGTGCCGTTCCCCGCAGGCGCGGGGATAAACCGCCGCGCATGGACCTACTGCTGGCCGACATGCCCCGTTCCCCGCAGGCGCGGGGATAAACCGCGCCTGCCGGCGTCTATGACATCACCTTCAACCCGTTCCCCGCAGGCGCGGGGATAAACCGCAGCGATGCTCGTCAACTCGGGCGTGACAGACCCGTTCCCCGCAGGCGCGGGGATAAACCGCACGTCATCGCTCGACCCCAGCGCATCCTTTGCCGTTCCCCGCAGGCGCGGGGATAAACCGATGCTGGCGTACTGGCTGGACGACTGGCCGTACCGTTCCCCGCAGGCGCGGGGATAAACCGCTCACCATGGAGTCGTTACAGGACATCGCCTACCCGTTCCCCGCAGGCGCGGGGATAAACCGTGAGTGCCTCGTAGGGCATAGCCTGTTGTGCACCGTTCCCCGCAGGCGCGGGGATAAACCTTGAGCAGCAAATAGGTGTTAGCCAAACGTGGCCCGTTCCCCGCAGGCGCGGGGATAAACCGGATGGCGAGCTGTACGAAATCAAATCCGGCTCGCCGTTCCCCGCAGGCGCGGGGATAAACCGCCGCTCGAGTGAGCGGCAAACGCAGGGTGAACCCGTTCCCCGCAGGCGCGGGGATAAACCGCCTTCGCCGAGCTTGGCAACGAGATCAATGGCCCGTTCCCCGCAGGCGCGGGGATAAACCGGATTTGCAGATTGTCGGGTACATGCCTGCCGCCCGTTCCCCGCAGGCGCGGGGATAAACCGAGGCCGTAACACGAGAGCGCGAGGTATCGGAACCGTTCCCCGCAGGCGCGGGGATAAACCGAACTGCTACGACACCCAATCGGGCAACAGCTACCGTTCCCCGCAGGCGCGGGGATAAACCGTGCGCGATCAGATCCGGGCCGCTCAGCTCGAACCGTTCCCCGCAGGCGCGGGGATAAACCGTCGGTCTTCAGGGCATAGACGGTGCTGCCGTCCCGTTCCCCGCAGGCGCGGGGATAAACCGCCGACCATGTCGCGGATGTCCGCCTCGAGGTCCCGTTCCCCGCAGGCGCGGGGATAAACCGTTCCTGCAGAACGGCGAGAAGCAGCTCGAGGCCCGTTCCCCGCAGGCGCGGGGATAAACCGTAGTGCATGCGCTGGGCCACGGTGACGTTGTGCCGTTCCCCGCAGGCGCGGGGATAAACCGCTAGGGAGCTAAGACAATGGCAACGCAATCCGCCGTTCCCCGCAGGCGCGGGGATAAACCGGTATTGGTATAAAACCTGAAAAAGCCGTCAGCCCGTTCCCCGCAGGCGCGGGGATAAACCGGCCCCCCTGCAGTTTCTCAAAGACACTAGGGACCGTTCCCCGCAGGCGCGGGGATAAACCGCGGGCCTTACCGACACCAGGCGGGAATACGCCCCGTTCCCCGCAGGCGCGGGGATAAACCGAACCCTATAGGCTATATAAAAAATTCTCTATGCCGTTCCCCGCAGGCGCGGGGATAAACCGATCAGCCTGTTGCTTCCATTGGTTGAAGTGCTCCGTTCCCCGCAGGCGCGGGGATAAACCGGCAATCAGACTGGCCCCGTGAACCACATTCCGCCGTTCCCCGCAGGCGCGGGGATAAACCGTTTGATCTTGTCGTGATCGACGAGGCGCACGTCCGTTCCCCGCAGGCGCGGGGATAAACCGTCCTGCTTGAGCGATTCCCAGTCGCCAGAACCCCGTTCCCCGCAGGCGCGGGGATAAACCGCCGAGACTCGCTACAGCTCATACGCAATTGGCCCGTTCCCCGCAGGCGCGGGGATAAACCGTCGTGCAGCCCGAGCTGCTGCTGATAGTGCGGCCGTTCCCCGCAGGCGCGGGGATAAACCGGATCTTCGCCATTGCCATCGAGTAGCCGGCATCCGTTCCCCGCAGGCGCGGGGATAAACCGTTGAACGGCCTTCAGATCGACCTGACCGCTGACCGTTCCCCGCAGGCGCGGGGATAAACCGGTGGCGGCGTTGAGTCTCCCGTCGCCGACTCTCCGTTCCCCGCAGGCGCGGGGATAAACCGTGATTGTCAGGGAAGGGAAAGGGGCTGTTTCTCCGTTCCCCGCAGGCGCGGGGATAAACCGCCGAGACGCCTTGACCCTATCGCCGCCCTGTACCGTTCCCCGCAGGCGCGGGGATAAACCGCTGCGCGTGCCCGAGGTCCGTGAGCTGAAACGCCGTTCCCCGCAGGCGCGGGGATAAACCGTAGATCGACTGCAGCGCGCCCAGGTAGTCGGGCCGTTCCCCGCAGGCGCGGGGATAAACCGCCGTGGATCCAGAAATATTCGTCGAGGTAGGTCCGTTCCCCGCAGGCGCGGGGATAAACCGTACGAGGGCTCAGGCCGCGAGAGCGATCTAAACCGTTCCCCGCAGGCGCGGGGATAAACCGCCGACCGGGTCAAGATCGACGTCGGTCACGCCCCGTTCCCCGCAGGCGCGGGGATAAACCGTCGCCCAGCGCCTCTGGGGTAATTCTTTCATCCCGTTCCCCGCAGGCGCGGGGATAAACCGGTCACAGAAGCCCGTCGCCTGCTTCGCCAGTACCGTTCCCCGCAGGCGCGGGGATAAACCGGCGGTGGAGAGAGCCGGCGATCTCCTCGCCGGCCGTTCCCCGCAGGCGCGGGGATAAACCGTCAGCGATGGTGCGAACCTGCTGAGGCGAGAGCCGTTCCCCGCAGGCGCGGGGATAAACCGGGGGATCTGTAGCAATGCGAGGGAACGCTCGACCGTTCCCCGCAGGCGCGGGGATAAACCGTTGGCCCGCGAGGTGCTCGACGACCTGACCGACCGTTCCCCGCAGGCGCGGGGATAAACCGTACGATTGCGGCATTCGGTGATCGAGGGTAAACCGTTCCCCGCAGGCGCGGGGATAAACCGGTATAAAACACCTTATGAGGCAGCTATTTCTTCCGTTCCCCGCAGGCGCGGGGATAAACCGCATCGAAACCGGGATCAGAATTAGCGTAAACACCGTTCCCCGCAGGCGCGGGGATAAACCGACCAAAATGGCCAAGTCCGTGCTCGATGCCGGCCGTTCCCCGCAGGCGCGGGGATAAACCGTTGCTGCTGGCGAGCTTTGAGAGCCTCTTGCTCCGTTCCCCGCAGGCGCGGGGATAAACCGACGTTCAGCGACTACAGTCGTCATCCTCTCCCCCGTTCCCCGCAGGCGCGGGGATAAACCGCCGGGGCGGTGATCAGCGCCGTCGAGAACCAGCCGTTCCCCGCAGGCGCGGGGATAAACCGGAATCGAGACGGCGCTGAGCGTTACCGAGCTCCCGTTCCCCGCAGGCGCGGGGATAAACCGTCACAGAACCCCGACCGCAAGCAGTACGACGACCGTTCCCCGCAGGCGCGGGGATAAACCGAATCGGCGGACGTGCAGCTTGCTCTTTGTTCGCCGTTCCCCGCAGGCGCGGGGATAAACCGCTGAACGATGTCGAACAGGGCCAGCACAGTGCCCGTTCCCCGCAGGCGCGGGGATAAACCGGCGTTCAGCGCGGTACCCACCTCGCCGCGGCGCCGTTCCCCGCAGGCGCGGGGATAAACCGGGCTCGCCGAGCGCCTAGGCGTCACGCCTCGCCCGTTCCCCGCAGGCGCGGGGATAAACCGTTTGATCTTGTCGTGATCGACGAGGCGCACGTCCGTTCCCCGCAGGCGCGGGGATAAACCGTCCTGCTTGAGCGATTCCCAGTCGCCAGAACCCCGTTCCCCGCAGGCGCGGGGATAAACCGTTGGCTTAGAGCGTCTTCGAGGCTAGTTCCCTCCGTTCCCCGCAGGCGCGGGGATAAACCGGAAGCCGACGAGCTCGAAGCCTGCCGCCTAATCCGTTCCCCGCAGGCGCGGGGATAAACCGTGGAACACCACCGCCCGGCGGAGCAGCCCGTACCGTTCCCCGCAGGCGCGGGGATAAACCGCCAGAATTGCTTGGCAACGAGGATCAAGTGCTCCGTTCCCCGCAGGCGCGGGGATAAACCGGCGAACGCTACGCACTGGCGGCGCATGTGGGCCCGTTCCCCGCAGGCGCGGGGATAAACCGGAATCCGCATGACCGACATCATACACAGCGAGCCGTTCCCCGCAGGCGCGGGGATAAACCGAGGTGCGCGACGTGTGGGCCAAGATCGCCCGCCCGTTCCCCGCAGGCGCGGGGATAAACCGACGGTACTGGGTCAGCAACGGGTCAGCAAGGACCGTTCCCCGCAGGCGCGGGGATAAACCGTCCCCGCCCTACCGGCCAACATCACGGCCCCTCCGTTCCCCGCAGGCGCGGGGATAAACCGCTCCAATTGCAAAATTTATTTAAGAGCGTTTTCCGTTCCCCGCAGGCGCGGGGATAAACCGGATAGTGTCGAGGCGCTGGGCGGTAGCTGGATCCGTTCCCCGCAGGCGCGGGGATAAACCGCGGCTCATATCGCCTTTGACGCGCTCGTTGTCCCGTTCCCCGCAGGCGCGGGGATAAACCGGCTGAGCGCGACGCGATCCTCGACCTGATCCGCCGTTCCCCGCAGGCGCGGGGATAAACCGCCCGTCATCTGCTCCCACCAGTGCTGCACCTGCCCGTTCCCCGCAGGCGCGGGGATAAACCGTCCATGGGGTCAGCGTGATTCAGGATGAACTCCCGTTCCCCGCAGGCGCGGGGATAAACCGCCGTTCGCAATAGCAAGGTTCGGATAGTACGAGCCGTTCCCCGCAGGCGCGGGGATAAACCGGAGATTTACGATGAGCATTGAGAACTCCCTGACCGTTCCCCGCAGGCGCGGGGATAAACCGATGCCGTCAACACGTTCAGCAAGGAACTTGCCCCGTTCCCCGCAGGCGCGGGGATAAACCGATCGGGACCAACTTACGCGGGAGCTTAATCTGCCGTTCCCCGCAGGCGCGGGGATAAACCGCCGCAAACCGTTTCGATCGTGACCTGGCGATCCCGTTCCCCGCAGGCGCGGGGATAAACCGCGGGTTACCGCACCTGGCACATGCGATGTGCTCCGTTCCCCGCAGGCGCGGGGATAAACCGTATGCGGAGGCACTGGCCTGACGCGATCCCCGCCCGTTCCCCGCAGGCGCGGGGATAAACCGGTCGACGGCAACCCGATGCAACCATTAGGTGACCGTTCCCCGCAGGCGCGGGGATAAACCCTCGACACCGCCCCCAGGAGCCACATGAACAAGCCGTTCCCCGCAGGCGCGGGGATAAACCGGCCTAGTGCCCAGAACACCCATTCAGGGATATCCGTTCCCCGCAGGCGCGGGGATAAACCGGCGGCATCCGCTGCATCGAAGGTTCTACGGAACCGTTCCCCGCAGGCGCGGGGATAAACCGCGCTCTTTCGCCGGCGTCATGGGCGGCCGCGTCCGTTCCCCGCAGGCGCGGGGATAAACCGAGCCGGTGGCGCCGACGCTGTCGGCCACGGTGCCGTTCCCCGCAGGCGCGGGGATAAACCGTCACGCTGCCGGCTCTGGTCGTGGCGCATCGCCCGTTCCCCGCAGGCGCGGGGATAAACCGTCTGTGGTGGGCGAGCCCCGGCACCCTGCGGGCCCGTTCCCCGCAGGCGCGGGGATAAACCAGGAATGACAAGTGCCTGGCGTCGGTTTAGAAAGCCGTTCCCCGCAGGCGCGGGGATAAACCGATCGAGCAGGGCGAATACCGCGCCGACTGGACCCGTTCCCCGCAGGCGCGGGGATAAACCGCCAGCAGTACGTAAAGGGAAGAATATGCCTCGCCCGTTCCCCGCAGGCGCGGGGATAAACCGGCAAGGAAGGCGAGCTATCCGATGCCGATCTGCCGTTCCCCGCAGGCGCGGGGATAAACCGGGCGCCGCCTGGGCGCTGCGGTGTCAGCACCGCCGTTCCCCGCAGGCGCGGGGATAAACCGTTTAATGGTTTCCATGTCGGTGTCCTCGTCGACCGTTCCCCGCAGGCGCGGGGATAAACCGGTACGGCCGCCGATCATCGACCGCACGCAGGACCGTTCCCCGCAGGCGCGGGGATAAACCGGTTGAGGAGCGAAAGCGTGGCCGGCGTCATCTGCCGTTCCCCGCAGGCGCGGGGATAAACCACAAAAGCCGCCGCTGGGGGCGTGGGCTGATCGCCGTTCCCCGCAGGCGCGGGGATAAACCGGCGCGGTCCTGATCCGCCCAGTTCTCGATACCCGTTCCCCGCAGGCGCGGGGATAAACCGCCCAACTGTCGCGCCTTGAGTATGATGTCGCGCCGTTCCCCGCAGGCGCGGGGATAAACCGCCTCGGCGTCATGGCTGTACAGCATGCCGCTCCCGTTCCCCGCAGGCGCGGGGATAAACCGCCGAAGAACGCCAACGCCAACGGCAGCCGAGCCCGTTCCCCGCAGGCGCGGGGATAAACCGTCGCCGTATTCCTGCACGGCGGCCAGTGAGGTCCGTTCCCCGCAGGCGCGGGGATAAACCGT
This sequence comes from Halomonas sp. IOP_31, assembly GCF_021151495.1. NCBI lineage: Bacteria > Pseudomonadati > Pseudomonadota > Gammaproteobacteria > Oceanospirillales > Halomonadaceae > Halomonas > Halomonas sp. IOP_31. Next base: position 48,212 of record NZ_JAIRBP010000025.1, read on the forward strand.
GGCCGTCGTGCCCGTGGTTGTGGGCCTGGCACCGTTCCCCGCAGGCGCGGGGATAAACCGCCGCCGTCCGCGCATGTCCGACTTGCGCGAATCCGTTCCCCGCAGGCGCGGGGATAAACCGCATGATGCCACCCGGCGAGCGAGCAAGCCTGACCGTGAGTTCGTTGAGATGTATCCTGACGGTGCGGCCTGCGCTGCGTGGTTGGGCCAATTGCGTTGGCCCAGTGGCTTTGTCTGCCCGGCGTGCGGGACTGCTGCGTCGCCATGGCAGCACTCGTGGGGTGCCTCGTGTGCTCGTCCTGCCGTCATCAGGGAACAGTGACCGCTGGAACCCTCCTGGACAAGACGCGGACGCCGCTGACCACTTGGTTTGAGGCCAGCCGCGACCTCGTATTCCGTCGGCTGCTCGAACAAGCCGTTGTCACCGGGCCTGTGACGCAAGCGCAGGTGACCCATGGCTATGACTGGTGACCACAAGATGTGGGGGGTGGAGGAGCAAACTGCCCACCCCGCTTGGGCAATATCTCCAAATCCACACTCTCCACGCTTTGCATGCCGGTCACGGTGGCCACCAGATCCGTGCAGAAACTATCGAACGCTTCGCTCATTTGACCGGGGCTTCGATGAAGTTCGATTTCGATATACCCCAGGTCGGGCAACCCTTCGTCATCGCCGATGATTCGGCAGCCGGCGGGTACGCTACGCGGCGTCTTGACGGTCATCGCCAGGCCGCTTTGCACCGCGACGTTGATGCCGGTCGGCGATTGGCTGATGTAGCGCACGTCCCACTGTCGTTCGTCTCTTCCCAGCGCCGCCAGGGCATGGGCCCGAAAGATGCACCCCTCGGGGTTCAGGGCCAGCGGCAGACGTTGCCAGTCGGCAAGATCGATGTTGTCGGCAACGACCCAGACCATCGGCTCGCGGCCCAGCAATTCCCCGGTATGCGTGGGTCCATGGCGCACCGCCAGCACGAGATCCAGCAGCCCCTCCTGGAATCGCGCGATAAGATTGGCGCTGATATCGCAATAGACCTCGATATGCACGTGTGAATGGGAATCGGCGAAGCGCGGCAGCAGGCTGGGTAGATACGCGCTCGCCTGCTCCTCGGAGATACCCAGCCTGATCAATTCACGCCGATTGTCGGCCCCCATCATGCGCTGGGCGTCATCCTGCAACTTCAATATCTGCCGGGCGTAGGGCAACAGCCTTTCGCCCGACGGAGTGAGCAGCACGCTGCGGCTGGTGCGCTCGAACAGCGACTCGCCCATGCGATCCTCGAGCCGCTTGATCTGCAGGCTGACCGCCGATTGGGTACGGCAGAGAATCTTGCCGGCGGCGCTGAAGCCTTCACATTCGGCGACGGCCACGAAGGCACGCAACAGGTCCGTATCCATCGTCTATGAGCCCCTGAAATTGATCGTATCTGAATCATTCATTTCTATTATCGGATTTCACGCCCTAGGCTGACACGGTGTCAAGATCGCGACCAGGAGACATCGCATGCACGCTACCGCCGATAACCGGACGACCAGTTCTTCGTTGGAGGGGCTCGTCGATCTGGCGCGCTACCCACTGACCGAGCTTTCGAGTTCAGCCGGGCAAGCGCTGATCGAGCGTTGTCGTGAACAGCTGGCCGACGACGGTTGCGTCGTGCTGCCGCGCTTCGTGCCGGACCATGCGCTCGACCGGCTCGAGCGTGAAACCGAGCGGCTCTCGCCGGCGGCGCATTACAACCAGAACGAAACCAATCCCTACAACTCCGACGGCGATCCCGGCCTGCCGGCGGAGCACCCCAGGAACCGCTTCGGCGATCGCACCAACGGCTTCGTCGCCGGGGATCGGATCGATCGTGACACCATCATTCGCCAGGTCTATCAGCACCCGGATTTTCAGCGCTTCATCGCTGCGGTGGTGGGTATCGAGACGATTCACCAATACGCCGACCCGCTGGCCGACCTGGTCGTCAACGTGCTGCGCGAGGGCTGCCAGCACCCGTGGCATTACGACACCAACGAGTTCATCGTCACCATGATGACGCGCCAGTCCGAGGGCGGGGGCCGGTTCGAGTACGCGCCGGGCATCCGCAGCCCCGAGGGCGAGAACTTCGAGGCGGTCCAGTCGGTGCTGGACGGCGATCGCAGCCGTCTGAAGACGCTCGACCTGCAGCCGGGCGACCTGCAGGTGTTCTTCGGGCGCTACTCGCTGCATCGCGTGACCCCGGTCGCGGGCAGCCGCGAGCGGCATACGGTGATCTTCGCCTATGCCAAGGAGCCGGGCTTCGTCGGCCGCCCCGAGCGCGCCCAGCGTATCTTCGGGCGCATGGCGCCGGTGCACGAGCGCATGCTCGACGAGGGCCGGACCCAGCGCAGCGACAACCTCGCCGACTGAACGCAGGCGCCCCTGTTTCGAGGCCCGGCGGCCCATCGCCGGGCGCTGCTTTTGCCCAAAGGATTGCCATGAACCGTATCGAATCCGCCCGACTCAGCGACAGCGAACCGTCCTCCATCCCGGTCGTCCCCTCGGCGCCGATGGCCAATACCGACAGCATCCCGACCGCCTTCGACCCGCTGCAACTGCGCGGTGGGCGCCTGGCACGCCTGCGCGCGATGATGGCCGAGCAGGGCTATGCCGCGCTGGTGCTGTTCGACCCCTACAATCAGCGCTACGCCACCGGCTCGCGCAACATGTTCGGCTATTTCCTGCGCAACTCCACGCGCTACATCTACGTGCCGCTCGAAGGCCCGATAATCCTGTTCGAATACCCGGGCAGCGCCCACGTCTCCACCTGGCTGGAGACCATCGACGAATCGCGTATCTCCAAGGTGGTGTGGTCGGCGGTCAACCAGCGCGACAACCTGTCTTCCGACCCGTTCGGCATCGAGATCGCCGAGCTGATGGAAGCGCACGGCAAGGGCAACAGGAAGATCGGCCTGGACCGCTGCGCGCTGAACCTGGCCCGCTCGCTGGAGGCCCAGGGGCTGGACGTCTATGACTGCATGCAGGACACCCTGCATTGCCGGCGCATCAAGACCCCCGAGGAGATCGCCTGCCTGGCGCAGTCGATGGCGGGCTGCGAGGCCGCGGTCGCCGAGGTCGAGGCCGCGATCAAGCCCGGCGTGCGCGAAAACGACCTGTTTGCCACGCTCTACGGCAACGTCATCCAGCAGGGCGGCGAGTTCATCGAGACGCGGCTGCTTTCCTCCGGCCCGCGCACCAACCCCTGGTTCAACGAAGCCAGCGACCGGGTCATCCGCGCCGGCGAACTGGTGGCGCTGGATACCGATACCATCGGCTGCCACGGCTACTATTCCGACTTCTCGCGCACCTTCCACGTCGGGCCGGGCCGCCCCAGCGGCTACCAGCAGAGCCTCTACCGGATGGCCTACGAGCAGGTGCATCACAACATGCAGATCCTCAAGCCGGGGATGAGCTACCGTGAGATCGCCGAAAACGCCTGGAAGATTCCCGAGCGTTTCCTCGATCGTCGCTACCCGTCGATCATCCACGGCGTGGGCATGCACGGCGAGACCCCGCTGGTCGCCCACCACATGGACTTCGACCGCTTCTCCAAGGACGGTGTGCTCGAACCCGGCATGGTGGTCTCGGTGGAAAGCTACATCGGCGAGGTCGGCGCCGCCGACGGCGTCAAGCTCGAGGAAGAGGTGCTGGTCACCGACACCGGCATCGAAAAGCTCTCGCGCTATCCGTTCGATGAGGCCCTACTCGGCAGGGAGTTTTGAGAGGGTGTTTACAAATTATCAAGACAGGCGAGTTAATCGGTTAAGCAACTGACGACCCGCTGCCAGCCAGACCCAAGCCTCAGAAACGTCGACACGCCGGTCGTGATGCATCACCAGCCGCCGAGCCTTTTCGATCCAGGCATGAGTGCGCTCGACGACCCAGCGTTTCGGGAGCACCCAGAAGCCGTTGGCATCTGGCTGGCGCATGAACAGGTCTCCCTGGCCCGGTGTGCACCAACGGCCCACATTGGCGTTGGCGGGATGGTGCACGACCTCGACCGCAATGTCGTGCCGCTGGCGGATTGTCTGCGCACAGCGCCCTGCATAGCCCGCATCAACAAAAACCTTTGATATTCAGGCATATTTTTCCATGCCATTGGCCATCACAGGATGTGCGCCGTCACGGTCTTGTACGCTGGCGGCCGTCACGCTTACGGCAAGTATCAGCCCCAGGGTGTCGACCAGGACATGGCGCTTGCGGCCTTTGACCTTCTTCCCGGCATCGTAGCCACTCGTCCCACCTTGCGGCGAACTCCGCGTCGACTGGGCATCCAGAACAGCCGCGCTAGGCATTTGAGTACGCCCCTCACGCTCCCGCCATTGAATGCGTAACCGGTCGTGCATCTGCTCGAACTTGCCCTGTTGGCTCCATCGGCGAAACGTCCGGTACACGTTCTGCCAGGCGGGAAAGTCCTTGGGCAGCATTCGCCACGAGCATCCACTGCGGACCACGTAGCAACATGCATCGACCAACAGGCGACGAGGATAGCGAGGCGGTGTGCCACGATCGCCATCACTCTCGAAAATGTCGGCCACGAGGCGCCACTCCTCGTCGGTGAGCGAGCTGGGGTAGCGCTGTCCTGGCTGTTGCCGACGGTGGGCCGGCCGATAGCCATAACGCTGTTCCAACTCACCTTGAGGGGGTGGCAGCGTCGCCTGTTCACGTCGAATGCCCATCTCGTCCAAGCGCCTGCGTACGGTCATGTGGTGCACAGAGAGGCCCGTACGCGTGCAAAAGGCCTCGGTGATCTCGTCCAGCGTGGCAAGCGGCATCTCCTCAACTAACTGGCGTAACAGGCGCTTCTCCGCGTCACCGACCTTCCTGGGTCGACCGCCTTTCGACATGGATTCCTCTCCCCTGAAGGTAAGGCCCCATCGTCTCAATCACCTATTGTTTTTGTAAACACCTTCTTAAGGGCTTGATGACATAAACAATGGGCGAGGCGGTGAGGTTTATAGTCCCTCACCCTGGCGGTAGCGTGGTCGAAATGGTATGCGGGAGAGTGGGGAGAGCGGTGGCGACCAACCCGACTGTGCCGACAAAAGAAGCATGCGCGGTTATTGGTGCTATATAGCGAGATGAAGTGCATGGTCATTGGAAATCAGAGGGTTGGGTGCGCAGTATAAGAATCTTGAATGCGCGCGCTCGTTCAAGATTCTTATACGAGCGCGCTATCTAATCACCTGTTAGGGCTGACTGCGCTCCTGCCAATAGCCAGGTTTTCGGGAGTGGTGAGCGACAGCGATTACGACGGCTTCTTCCGGCAATTCGATTGCGACGATATCGTAGGGGAAACGTTCGAGAATCAGTCGTTTTGCACCAGTGTCGCCGGCTTCTTTGGGGAGGGGTGATAAGGGGATGAAGTTTTCTTCAATAACATCGATGGCAGCGTCAACAGCAGCGGAGAACTCGGCTCCGAGTCCAGCTTGCTCTGATTCGTACCACGCTGCGGCTTCTATCGCTTCCTGCGAGGCTTCTTCCAGTATCCTTACTATTCGCAACGTTACTGGCCTATCCTCGCTCGCATCTTCGTTCGGAATTCTTCGCGGCTAAGCAGCGTGGCCTTTCCGCTTTGAACCTTGGACACACGGCGAACAATTTCATCGTTCCAAGCTTTTTCAACAGAGTCGTCACGGGGGCCGTCCAAGCTCATTATAAGCTCGCGAGCCAGCGCTGCACGTTCTGACTCGGAGAGCGTCGAAATCTGGGAGCGTAAGTGATTAAATGCTTCGGTGGTCATGGTGCCTCCGCGAATGACGATACAGTTATGCTATCCCGATCCGAAAGCCCTAACAAGGCCATTAAGTTTGTTCCGGGCCTTCGGCCCTCCATCGGACGCCCTTGTCAGGGCGCCGCTTATGGCTGGCGTTAAATACCAGTGATAGCGAAATCTAGAGCTCCAACAATCTGGTCTGTGAAATGGGAGAGGGAGCCAACCGGGTTCTTGAGATGCTTTCCAGGGACTGAGGAAATTTGCGGTGTTAGCAATAGTAGTTCTTGATCGGCGAAGGTGATTTCCGGTGTGAGGCCTTGCATGGCTTGGCTGCCAAAGGCGGAGCGTTTACCCAAAGGGATGACGATACGCGTTGCGAGCTCTCTCAGCAGAGGGCTTTGAACATCCACCAGGTATGGGTAATACGCCTTGCTGGTTCGGCTGGGGTTCGGATAAACGTCGAACTGAGCCATCAAAACTCCCGAAATTTATCCCCGAAACAGCCATGCTGTTCGACGAACTCATTGTAGCTTTTGATCGCTGCCCGGTTTTCTTCAACCCATTGGTCAGCCTCGCGCTTCGCCAACTCCTCTTGCAATGCTCGCTCCAGAGTGGCCGAGAGGTTGATGTTCAGAGCGCGAGTTTTTTGCAGCAAATCGCTGTTAACTGACAGATTCGCGGCTTTTTTCGGTGCAGCTGTGTTGTAGAGTTCGGCCATGATAGCCTCCGGTTACAGTAACGCTTGAGCTTTTAGCTTATGCGCATGGTAATGCGCATGCAAGCGCGTTCAGCCACTGTTCGTATCGACGTTTGCCGGTGTGGCGGCCTTTCAGCGCCCCGAGCTTTGGTGAGTGGTCTACACGCACGGCTGAACGCCACGCCCGCGCCGATTCACTGAGCGCCATGTTAGTCGGTGTTAAGTCGTGCTAGTGTGACGTCCTGCAAATAAACAGTACAATAATGGTAAGCGCTCCACAAACCCCATCTTCTGCCGCTGAATAGTGTCCGTCAGACTGGTGTCACCCGATTCCAAGGAGGACACCATGACTGACCTGACCTCGACACAGGCCTTCTGGCTGGGCCA
>NZ_JAIRBP010000026.1:0-52626 GCF_021151495.1 Halomonas sp. IOP_31
GGGCGATGTCGCGGCGCAGGGCATGATGATCGTTGAGGTCTTCGTAGCCCAGTGCCAGGCCGAACACGCGCTGCCGGAGCATGGTCTCCGCCCGGTGCTGGCAACGGCGAGCGGCCCGGGCATCATCCAGTCGGCGCGCGATGGTGCGGGTCAGGCCCATCTCGCGATCGAGCTGGCGGAGCAGGAGCACGCCGCCATCGGAGGTGATCTCACCGCCGTCGAAACCGGCGGTGACCTGGCGGCCTTTACAGCGTGGAAACGAGGCGGTCGGCGTGGTACATTTGGTCATGGCGGTTGATGCGGTTGATTCTTGTGTAGGAGCTTGAATTATAACCGATTTTCAGCCGCTTTTTTCATGTCTGATGAAATATCCGGGCTAGCAAAGCCATCTGCACATGTGCCTATGACAAGCTCGAAAGCCATTACAGTGATGAAGAGCTACAGATGATGACGGTCAATCCACGCCAAGAAGCCGTCGAGGACATGACGCGGTTCGTCATCAGCGCGGCACGTGAGTGTCGTATGGAGGGATAACAAAAAACCTCCTTATCTCTCATCATCTTTCCCCGCAAAGCCCGGCCTTCATGGTCGGGCTTTTCTGTTATGGAAACCCGCCATGAGATCACATCGACCAACTCTTTCTCTATGTCAGTTGATGACCCAGCTGACGCGTCAGCTGTTAGAGGCTGGCGAGCAAGCGACCGAGACCCACGTGCTGGCCAAGGGCCGGGTCTATCGCGTGGCCGTATCCCTGGAGCTGGTCCCGACCGAGGAGCTCCCTCACGTCATCCAACGCTATCGATAACGGAGGCCACCATGGCAACCCCCATTCATCCCAAGACCGCTGACCAGACACCGATCGCTCAAGCCACGCAGGACAGCACCGCGATCATCCAGGTGATCGAACGGGCTGCTCTCAACCCCGAGGTCGATATCGACAAGATGGAGCGTCTGCTGCAGATGCAGGAGCGGGTACTCGACCGCCAGGCGCTGATGGCCTACAGCGCCGCCATGGCGGCCATGCAGACGGAGCTGCCGAGCATCGCCGAACGTGGCAAGACCAACAACGGCCACTACGCCACCCTGGAGGACATCGTCGATACCGTGCGCCCGATCATGAAGAAGCACGGCTTCGCGGTGAGCTTCCGCATTCAGACCCAGGAACGCGGCATCCAGGTGACCGGCGTGCTGATGCACCAGGGCGGCCACCGCGAGGAGACCAGCATGCTACTGCCGGCCGATACCAGCGGCAGCAAGAACGCCGTCCAGGCCTTCGGCTCTTCTACCAGCTACGGCAAGCGCTACGTACTCTGCGCCCTGCTCAACATCACCACCCGCGGCCAGGACGACAACGGTCACGCCGCCGCCCCGGTCAAACTCGTCACTCCCTTCCAGGCCGGGCAGATCCGGCAGCTGATCGCAGCCTGTCCCTCAGCGACCCAGGAGTGGTTCGTCGGCAAGTACAGCGACGCCGAGCAGGTGCCCCGTGGCGACTTCGACAAGCTGCGTGCCTCCCTGCAGAAGCGGGCGAAGCCCAACCATTAGCATCACTGACCAGCCGGCGAGGGGCCTCCCTCGCTGGTATATGCCGTGTCATCGAGAAGGAGAACATCATGCAGATCCTGACACTGGAACAGGGCACGCCCGAGTGGCATGCCGCCCGTCTGGGCATCGTCACCATGTCCGAGCTGAAGACGTTGCTGGTCAAGGGCAAGGGGCCGGGAGGCTTCGGTGCCGGTGCGATGAGCTACATGCATCAGCTGATCGGGGAGCGCATCACTGGCGAGCCGTCCGACGCCTTCCAGGGCAACGTTCACACCCAGCGCGGGCATGAGCTGGAGCCGGTGGCCCGGGAGCTCTATTACGAGGCCGCCGGCCTTCCTCAACTGGAGCAGGTCGGCATCATCCTCAACCACGGGGTGGGCTACTCGCCGGATTGCCTGGTCGACAGCAACGGACTGGTCGAGATCAAGACCAAGCTGCCCAAGTACCAGATCGAGCTGCTGCTGGCAGACGAGCTGCCCCAGGAACACGTCGCTCAGTGCCAAGGCGGCCTGTGGGTCAGCGAGCGGGAGTGGATCGACTTCGTCAGCTACTGGCCGGGCATGCCGCTGTTCGTGAAGCGTGTCTACCGGGACGAGGCGTTGATCCGCACCATCGCCGAGCGCGTCGAGGCCTTCTACGAGGAGCTGGAGCGCCGCATGGCTATGGTCATGGCGGCCTGAGGAGTATCACCATGCACCACCGCAAGCTGAGTGCCGGCGAGACCGCCGGCACCTATCACGTCACCGGCTCGGTGACTGAATCGGAGCTCTTGAGCATCGCCAAGGCATTCGCTCGTCGTCGGCTGGCCAGGGGACGTAAGATCACCCAGCCAGCGCTCGCGTTCGAGTACCTGCAGTTGCTGCTGCAGGACTACGAGCACGAGGTCTTCAGCGCCCTGTTCCTCGACAGCCAGCACCGTGTGATCAGCTTCGAGGAGCTGTTCCGGGGCACCATCGACTCGGCCAGCGTCTACCCGCGGGAAGTGGTCAAGCAGGCCCTGGCCTGCAACGCCGCCGCGATGATCCTGGTGCACAACCACCCATCAGGCGATCCGGCCCCCAGCGATGCCGACCGGCGCATCACCCAGCGCCTGAAGGAAGCCCTCGGACTAGTGGAGATCCGGGTCATCGACCACATTGTGGTGGGTAGCGAAGGGTGTGGGTCCTTTGAGGAGCTGGGGTATCTCTGATTGCGAGTTGCGTCATAACGCCGGTGCTGCCCCTGAGGGGCAGCACCGGCGTAGCTGGTCTCTCATTTTTTATGAAATAACGGCGGCTGCCTATCGGGTCCCGGATGATTGATTATCCGAGATCCCACTAACCTGCAAATTAAGTATTCTGATAGGTCATCGTTGATGCTCGCTGGCGCGATGGGTTTCATGCAACAACATACCGTCATCGATCCATACACGTAGTCCATCTGGAAAAGAAGTAGTACCCAAAATCGCAAATACTAGGCCTGCCAACTGAGGTCGGGCTGCCAGCGCATAATCACGTGCCAGATTTCGATCAAGGCCGGACGGAGTTGGCCATGATTCTGGATGGGTGTGCCAAAGCCCGACACAGTGATATCCCTCAGTAAACTGTGCTTTCCGCTCGGCCATAGCCTGATGATTATCGATCCGTACCTGGAACCTGCTTGCCCATGACGGGGCCAGTACCGTTGCACGTTCCACAATAACCACTGGAGAGGTAAGATCCTTGGTATATAGCTGTCCAACGGTTTCCCGTGACCACAATCCTCGCTGAACATATTGAGTCATTACAGAAAGAACAGCCGGGCTAAATCGTAACAACCAGCTGGCATCAGCCATCGCGTAATCGACTGGTACGAATGTCATATCTCACCAAGCACCGCTGCCAGATCACGCGTCACAGTAGCGCTGTCAGATCGAGACATAGATGTCGGCACGATAGCTCGAGGTTTTACGTTACCGGGCAGCTGCTCGAAAAACGCAGTGGCCCTGACCCATGACCAGATAACGGATGGATGCTCGAAGTCATCCAGCACGGCAATGACGCGCTCAGCTGCGAATGCCGCAACCTGCGCAATATCTGCCGCACCATAGGGGTGGAAGCCGCCACCGCATGCGGGCTGACGCACTTGCATATCTTCACCGGACAAGTCACTGGCATTCACTAACCAGTCGGCAGGATCTTCTGCGGGCCAGGGTACTTCGGGCTGGGACAGGACAACATGACCTGCACTGCAGAGTGGTTCGATCCAGGCATGTATCAGGGGGAACATCCCAAATAGCTCAGCTCTCCGATAGGCTAGCCATGTCCGCACAGATGACTCGGCGGTACATTCTACTACCAGGTCATAATTACCGGGCCGGCAGTTCGCAGCGCACCAAGTCTGAACTTCATCCTGGAAGCCCCTAACCACGATTCCGGGTATATCTCGTTTCAAGCGATTTGCCAGGCACAAGGCCTTGGACTGTCCATGGTCAGCCATACCGAGCTCGTGACGTGCCGTGTTTTCAGTCTGCATGGGCTGTGCATCCACGATATCCATGTGGCCCACACCAGCACGGGCCAGCATGTTGATCAATGGACTGCCCAGCGAACCACAGCCCAGTACGAGTACCCGCAGTGATCGGCGCCGGACAAGAGTGGAGAGCTCATGATCACGTGCCAGCGCCCAGTCGGCGTCAATGCGATTGATCCTAATCGGCTCGATATGAGGTGGAGTTAGTCCCGCCAGCATTGGCGCCAGCAGCTGATAGCCATACAAGGAGCTCTCATGTATCAGCAGAACCAGCAGGGGACGCTGACCCGAGATTGGCCGACTTGCGTGATCGGTTTTTCGACGACGTTCCCTAATCTGGTAGCTAGACTCCGGCCTCGAGCACCATCCAGTTCGAGCCAACCATTGCGTGAGCGAGAGTTCCCGATTAGTGGCCATAGCCACAAGCTCTTCCAGTTCCCAAAAACTCATAGGCCATTTGTGTGGCCCCCAGGGCATGTGCTCCGGCAGGCGAACGATGACAGAATTTCCTCTGATTAGGGTGCCAGCTGCCCAGCCATGACGCTGGGCAATCACGTGAGGATCAAGGTCATCAGACACAACGATCTGTTTATCAAACAGCCAGTGTCGCGATCTGGCAGGAATGTAGGCCGCCAGTGCGGCAAACGACCAGCTATCCACACCACTGGCATCAACATGGGTCACACGTGATAGGGCACGTCGCCCGTAATGACCTTTCGGGTGAGCACACATGTGTGACCAGTACGTGATGGCCTCGCTCTCGAACTGCTCGTAGGCCCAGTAGGGATCCCTGATATTTGCCAGCAACTGATCCTGAAAGGCACGTAGCGCACGGGATACAGGGTAAACGGGGTCATCATAATCCTGAGGGATCTCCGACACACCCAGACACACCCGCCCGGACGCTTCCACATGAGGAATACGCAAAAAATGCGCACGATCCACATAAATCTCACAGCATCTGGCCGGATATCCAAGGGGAAGCCAGAGGCGTAGCCACCTGATGGGCGCCGCCTCGTCGGGTAGGTTGATATACCATGCTGCACCCATCTGCGCCGGCGTATTCGAATCACGCTTTACCTGCAACTCGCCAGCGTTGTCTTCAAACCATAGCTGGATCGCTTCCAGCGCCTGACTGAATGAGTACGGGAGCATTAAAATCAGCCGAGGGTGCTTTTCGATCCGGTTTTGACTGGCTGGTCCGGGTTGCCACTAGCGTGCGCAGCCAGCCCACCCAACAAACCAGTATAACCATTCTCCCTGGGCCTGCTCTCCTTCCATGCCTCCACTCCCGCCTGACCGAAGACTCGGCGAATTCTGTCTTCATCGGGAGCGCTGTGGCTCTGCTCAAAGAGCGCCTCAAGATCGTCCTGTAATCGCCCATACCAGCGAGTGAATTCTCTATACCGTACACCGTTATCGTTGTTCCAACGGTCGGCAAAATTCTCATCCACCAGTGTAGGGTTCTCTACCCGCCAGCCGCTGCCATCATGGTCGAGATAATCGGGCATGGCATCGATCAATGCGAGAACGGCCTCAAGAGGAGATGCAAAGCCATTCTGCTGCTTCGCGATAAGATTCTCGTAGGCACGGGTTGCTAGTGTCACGAGAATGACCGATATAGGGGCTGCTGCCTTGCGGTCAGGGGCCTCGTTCCAGTACATCATGTCTCTATGCAGCTTCATCAGCTGCAGGGCGCGGCGAAGGATATCATCGATGCCAACAGGCTCCTCGGGCACAGGGGTCACCTGGGATCGCGCCTCATCCAAGGATTTCATGACGTTCATGGCGAAAGTGAAGCGAAGCTCAGCCCTCTCGCAAAACCAGTCGGCAAACGCATCAGGATTGGACGGTGACCATCCCGTATCCGGGTCATGGACAGATAGTTCAGACCCGGTGAATCCCGTTCGATCCGGTACTGCAGGCGTCACATCGAAATAGAAACGCTTGCCCGGGTAATCCAGACGCCAACAGCGACGTTTGGGGTCAGGTTCACCGGTAATGTATTCTCGGCCTTCCAGTGCCTTACCGAAGGCTTCAAAGAACGCCTTTGGCCCAAGAGATTCATACCGGGTGCCCGACATTTTGACGACAATATCTATGTCGAATTTTACAGGATAACGTTGTGAAATGGTGGTCTGAGTGCGCATGGATCCTTGCGGGAAGATATGCACGTCGTGACGATCAATTTCAAGCTGGTCAGCTAGGTGCTGTGTCAGTTGATTATACTGATTGACTGCCTCGGTCCGGTCAGAGGGTTTCAGCTCAAGCCGGTGCAGGAGAGCAGTAATCAGTCGGTACCATTGCTCTGTTTCCTGACGGGCTTTCAACGACTCGGTAATGCGACGGGTAAGGTAACCTTCGCTTGCCATGATCAGCTCCCAGTTCTCAACGTTGGAGAGAATACTCGTAGTACCCGGATACTTCGCGAACCCGGCTGGCTGTAATTGCTATGGTGGGGGTGAAGGGTGCATCCGGTCCTCCCGGCAGCGACTCATACACCACATATTCGGGATGCTGGCGGGCCTGCATTTTCTGGCCGGTAACCACCACGGCCGACGCCGGTGAACACACGAACAGATGCACCCGGCGTACACGCCATACATCGAGCAGTTGGCGCATGGCTTCATCCACAGTTTGACCAAACAGCGACAGATCGTCAGGGTGCTGGATACAGTGCCTATTCAGTTCAGGTGGCACGATAAGCAACGTAGGCAATTTAAACTCGCCACCAGTTGCACATTCCGGGGGCATCCGGCTGGCAGATACATTAAACGTCAGCCCGACAATGAGATTGGCTTCCTCCGGCTGCCCTTCGGCCTCACGCAGTACTTCCAGGCGGTACTTGTCCGCCGGCGGGATCGGGGCATCTTCGGGCCACGCCCAGCGGGGCACATCGGCAGGCTGGTTGCGGTGCGGCTGAAATATATGCACTCCCGCGGTATCGCCCAGCACACGACCCGCCAGCAGCATTACAGAAGTGGAATGCTGTGGAAAAATTGCCATTCTGGGGCGAGTGCTGCCGGCGCGAGTACCTTCCAGCATGTCCTGCAGTCGGGGAAGGTCACGCGTCAGTTGCTGGAACAGGGATGACCAGTAGGCAGGCGAATGGACATCATGATGCTGTGCACCGGGATTAAAAAAATACTCAACATCTTTGGAGCTACGCAGTTCGGCGCTCCAGAGGGCCTCATCTACGTCACGCTGCCCCAGCTGGGCGGGCTGCCCAGCAATATTACCCAAGATGGCCACAACTTCAGTAGTGCGATGCTGCAGGGTGTTAAGAAGACGGCGCACTTCAGCAATATTGCGCGCTCGCATCCTTCTCAGGGTCTCTGTGTCAAAGGCTTTGGGGGCAATCTTGTCGATCAGGCGATGACACTTGTCGCAGAGCAGCATGAAATTTTCAGGCTCCGAGGCCAGCTGCGGTGACTCGACCGGATCGCCACGCGGCCCATCGGCAGACGATGCCACAATATGTGCAAAATAGCTGTAGTTACCAGTCTGGCCGGTAGCCTCATGCATACCCAGGTCGCAGCCGCAACCCTCGAACTGACAGCGCCAGCCGGCAAGATAAGGCAGGAGCCTTTTGATCTCAGATGTAGCGTGGCCTTGGCGTCCCTTGGTAACTTTATCTGACTGTTTAAGCCAATTCCGAATGCCGCCAACGGTTGTGGTAACAGCTTCGACCGTTGCCGGGTCAACACTTACGGGATCGCCTTCTGTATCGGCCCAGGTAAGACGCTTCTTCATTAGCGGTTTTGCCGCTTTTAGGCTTTTCTCACCGAATTCTCCCGAGCAATGACGTAACCATTCAGTGTCGCCATGTTTACAGATCAGCAGGCAAACGGTGTAGGCATTAGCAATCACCAATACCAAGTCGGTGCCGCGCTCAATCCGATGCAATTCGGCGGCCATATCACTGTCCGCCAGTGCGGGACATTCGTCAGCGCTATCCTCGAACGCAGGAGCATTACCCTGAGAACACAGGTGCTTGCGTAAGTCATGGGTCTTTACACCTTCCAATATCAGCCCCCCACAAATTAGGCAACTAGAGAGAATAGTGCCACATATAGGGGGTGAGGTGAACACCTAGCACAACATACGCTGCCAAGGATGTCAGTCGACATGGAAGCTGACCCAAGGGGAGAGCACAGATAATTGCACGCTCACTGCCCCCAACAGGAGGTCGAGCTTTTCATGCAGCACCCCCGATATAAGATCCCCAGCACTCGGGTACGCAAGGAAACGATGCCTAGACCAGAGGATGTCGCGGCCATGGTAGTACCGCTCGCCGCGCAGCTGTCGCCAGCATGGCGTCTGCTCACGAGCCCCGCGCCTGACCGGAGCAGATGACGCGCAGCGCTACGAATGCACGACACAGAGAGCCTCGGAACAGGGCTCAAGGGTTTGGTCGCTGGATCGATTTGTCCAACGAAGTCCTGAACGGTTCAGGGGAAGCCAGATGCAAGGTATGGGCTGGAGTATGGGCTGGGGCACAATACAAAATAAAAAAGCCGCTGAGATCAGTGGCTTATTCTATATTCGTGGCGGAGGGGGAGGGATTCGAACCCTCGAAGCCTTGCGACTTACACACTTTCCAGGCGTGCTCCTTCGACCACTCGGACACCCCTCCGCAGATTGTCTTGGCGAACCGAAGCCACAGCTTGTCCGTCAGAACGGCGCACATAATAACGAGCTAACCCCTCGATTGCAAGCGGGTTTCCGGCTCAAGTCCGCCTGCCGACAGGACGTGCCGCATAGTCGCCGATAGCCTCGAAGCAGAGCCTATCGTCGACGTGAATCTGTTGAACGAGTTTGATGCGCCCCTTGCCGTGCGCATCCAGCTGCGCCGCGAAACGCGTAGGCTCTTCAGGCTCCGCCGCACGACACGAAAGCCGGTAGTCAGCCGTGACCGGGGCCAGAAAACGTTGTGTCGCCTCGGCGATGACGACATCGCGACGAAAACCTCGTGCGCGCAGCCAGAGCGTCGTCCAGCACCACCCCAGCAATGTCGACTGTGCCATCAGCGAACCGCCGAAGCCGGTTCCCTTGTCATTGAGGTTGGGTGCGAGATGTACATCGCAAAGCAGCGTGGCGTCCTGCCAGTAAAGGCGCTGCATGCCGAAACGCCCCGCCATCGGTATTGCCGTCTCGAGCCACTGCTGAAAAAGCAGCAGATCGTCTTGCTGCCCCGGTTCCGGCAACGCCAACGACGGGTAGGCCGTGCCGGGCTCGCGCCCCGCCATCAGCTCCAGCACTCGACGAAATCGGCCGGATCGCGCACCGGTGGCGTCCTGAAGCGCCCCCCAGGCTGGCCCAGGTAGATGAAGCCGACGATCGCGTCGTGCTCGGCCAACCCCAGCCCTTCGCGCACCACGGGGTCGAACGCGAAGCTGCCGGTGCGCCACATCGCCCCGAGTCCCTGCGCCTGGGCGGCCAGGACGATAGCATGGGCGGCACATCCGGCCGACAATACCTGCTCGATGGGCGGCACCTTGGCCAGATCCGGCGTCACCCGGGCGATCACGGCGATGATCAGCGGCGCCCGCTTGGGCTTCTTGCGCGTGGATTCCAGCTGTTTCTCATCGGCTTGCGGATTACTGCGCGCCTCGCTCTCGGCGAACAGTTCGCCCAGGCGATCGAGCCCGGCGCCGCTGAACTCGATGAATCGCCACGGCATCAGCTCCTTGTGATCCGGCGCGCGCAATGCCGCATGGTAGAGCGCATCGAGTTGTTCACGACTAGGCGCCGGACCGGCCAGCTTGCCCATCGAGCTGCGTTCGTGGAGCAGCGTCAGCGCTTCCATGTCAGACTCCTCAAACGAGAATACATCTCAGTGACTAACTACCTTACCGCAACTGTTCACTGCCGCGCCAGCCGCAACGGTTCGGGCGGCCGCTCGCCCGGCGTGCCCCGCCAGGGGCTGATGTCGAGTCCACCGCGGCGCACGTAGCGTGCCAGCACCAACAACTTCTCGGGACGCACGCGCGTCATGAGGTCGGCAAAAATGTGCTCGACGCAATGTTCATGGAAGTCCTGATGCTGGCGATAAGCCACCAGATACTTGAGCAACCCCTCGCGATCGATTTTCGGGCCGCGGTAGCGAATCAGCACGCTGCCCCAGTCGGGCTGGCCGGTCACCGGACAGTTGGATTTGAGCAGGTGCGAATACAGGCTCTCTTCGATAACTCCCTGCCCCGCCGCCAATAATCCGGGGGCAGGTGAATAAGCGCTGATCGCGACATCGAGATCGTCGAGACACTCCCCGGGCAGCCGCCGCGGCATCAGCAGCGGGTCGTCGACCGCGAGCAGCTCGACGAATACCGCGCCGCCGGCCGCCGCCGACAGATCGGCCGTGAGCGTTTCGCGCACCGCATTCGCGTCCGCGAAACGGCTCTGGTTGAAGCTGTTGAGATAGAGCTTCCACGACTTGGATTCGATCAGCCGTGGCGTATCCGCCGGCAGCCGGAAGCGCGCCACGGCCACCAGCGGCTTGCCCCGCGCATTGAGCCAGGAAAGCTCGTAGGCATGCCACTCGTCCTCGCCGACGAAGGGCAGCCGGTCGCCGACGATTCCCAGCGGCGCACGGTTGGCGGCCCGGGCAATCGGGTACAGGAGTGCCGGGTCGTAGTGCTCGGGGTAGCTGGACTCGCGTCCCAGCGGGGCGTCTGCGAGGGTCTCGGGGCGATTCATCATGTGCACCTCAGCTGCGTATGCCTTTGCCGCGCTCCAGCATCCACAATGCCAGCGCGAAGAACGCCACGATGAAGACCGCAATGGCGATCAGCGCCCCGGCCACCGGAATGTCGGATACGCCGAGGATGCCGTAACGGAAGGCGTTGACCATGTACAGGATGGGATTGACCATCGATACGCCTTGCCAGAAGTCCGGCAGCATGTCGATCGAGTAGAACACGCCGCCCAGGTAGGTCAGCGGCGTCAGCACGAAGATCGGCACGATCGAGATATCGTCGAACTTGTGCGCCAGCAGTGCGTTGACGAAGCCGCCGATGGAAAACAGCGCGGCGGTCATTGTCACCACACCGAGCGTCACCAACGGGTGATGGATCGACAGATCCGTGAAGAAGAACGATACAGCGGTGACAATCATGCCCACGCCCAGCCCCCGCGCCATGCCGCCGAGCACGAAACCGGCAAGGATCACCCAGTTGGGCATCGGCGAGACCATCATCTCCTCGACCGAGCGCTGAAACTTGTTGGAGAAGAACGACGAGGCGACGTTGGAATAGCTGTTGGTGATCACCGACATCATGATCAATCCCGGAACGATGTACGCCATATAGCTGAAACCGTCCATCTCGCCGATGCGCGAGCCGATCAGATTGCCGAAGATGATGAAATACATGGTCATGGTGATCGACGGCGGCAATAGGGTCTGCGGCCAGATTCGCGTGAAGCGGCGCACCTCCTTGATCACCAGCGTCCATAGCGAGATTAGAATCTGACGGGGATTCATTTGGCGAGCTCCTCGTCGGCGACCTTGGCCGAGCGCGACGCGGCGTTGTCGTTTTCCACCATCGACACGAATAGCTCCTCGAGCCGGTTGGCCCGGTTGCGCATCGAGACGACCTCGACACCCTGCGCCGATAACTGCGAGAAAGCGTCATTGAGACGCTGGCCCTTGCGCAGGCCGAGTGACAGTTGCGAGGCCTCGACCTGTTCGACTTCGAAGCCCTCGAGGGCCGGCGCGGCGACGATCGGTCGCGCCAGATCGAGCAGGAAGGTCTCGGTGTCGAGCTCGGTCAATAGATCGCGCACCGAGGTATTCTTGACGATTTCGCCATTATTGATGATGGCGATGTTGCGGCACAGGCTCTCGGCCTCTTCGAGATAATGCGTGGTGAGGATGATGGTGGTGCCTTCGTCACGGTTGATCCGCCGCATGTATTCCCACATGCTGCGCCGCAGTTCGATATCAACGCCGGCCGTGGGCTCGTCGAGGATCAGCAACCGCGGGCGGTGGATCAGCGCGCGAGCGATCATCAGGCGACGCTTCATGCCCCCGGACAGCATGCGCGCCGGGCCATTGCGCTTGTCCCATAGCCCCAACTCCTTGAGCAGCTGATCGCAACGCGGCTTGGCCTCGCGTAGCGACATGCCGTAGTAGCCGGCCTGGGCGAGGATGATGTCCTCGACCTTCTCGAACTGGGAAAAGTTGAATTCCTGCGGTACCACGCCCAGGTGGTACTTGGCCTTGGGGAAATCACGATCGATGTCGATGCCGTAGATCGATACCTTGCCGGCGGTCTTCTGCACCAACGAGCAGACGATCCCCAGGGTGGTGGACTTGCCCGCCCCGTTAGGCCCCAGCAAGGCGAAGAAGTCGCCCTCGGGAACGTCCAGATCGATCCCTTTCAGGGCATGGAAACCGTTGCCGTAGACTTTCGTGAGTCCACGGATGGAAAGTGCAGGCTTCGCCATCGAACGCCCCTTTCATCGGTCAATCGTCGAACACGCCTAACCATTCCATTAGCGTGACAAAGAACTACTACATGAGGTCGTTGCAGCGAAAATCAACAGCACACATGCCGTGAGCGGGTTCGGCAAGCGCCGATACCCCTGCAGCCAGGAAAATAGGAAAGATTGGAGCGGGAAACGAGATCGACGGGGCGGCCTTCCGCCGGACCGGCGTGCCGGCTCCCGACCCTCGCCTTGGCAAGGCGATGCTCTACCACTGAGCTATTCCCGCTTGGAGAGGACTGGCGATGCAAGTGGCGTCCCGTAGGGGGTTCGAACCCCTGTTACTGCCGTGAAAGGGCAGTGTCCTAGGCCACTAGACGAACGGGACACGCTTAGCGAAAACTGGAGCGGGAAAGGAGATTCGAACTCCCGACCCTCGCCTTGGCAAGGCGATGCTCTACCACTGAGCTATTCCCGCACTGGTTTTCACCGATTCCGAACACCTGCGACGAAGTGGCGTCCCATAGGGGGTTCGAACCCCTGTTACCGCCGTGAAAGGGCGGTGTCCTGGACCACTAGACGAATGGGACGCATGCCTGCCTCGTCGAGGTGGCGCGTATATTAATTAGCCCGCCTGGGGGTGTCAAGCCGCCATCGCGCCACCGGGCGACTATGCTGTAATCCGGCGCAGCCGGCTACTGCGGGGCTGGCATAGCGAGCTTGGTCTGTTGTCTCATGAGCATCGAAACCACGAACACCCTGCGAGGAGGAAGGCATGCGCAACAAACTGCACAAAAGCGACGCCGAATGGCGCCAGCAGCTGACCCGGGAACAATACCGGGTAACCCGCGAGAAAGGCACCGAGCCGCCGTTCAGCGGCGATCATCAGGTCAGCGACGAACAGGGCATCTATCATTGCGTCTGCTGTGGCGCGGCGCTGTTCGAGAACGAGCACAAGTTCGATTCCGGTTGCGGCTGGCCAAGCTTCGACCGCCCGCTCGGCAAGGGCTCGGTCGAGGAGAACTTCGACGAGTCCCATGGCATGCGGCGCACCGAAGTCGTCTGCTCGCACTGCGATGCCCACCTCGGCCACGTCTTTCCCGATGGCCCGCCACAGACCACCGGGCAGCGCTACTGCATCAACTCGGTGGCGCTGGATTTCCATCCCGACGAGTGATCCCTGCAAGGCGCCTTCGGGCGCCCGGCTTAGGCTCTGTCCGAAAAGTGCCTGCGCTTTTTTGCCTTGCCTGGCCATCGCTCGTCGACTTTTCAGACGAAGCCTAGCGTTCGCTGCCGTGACACGCCTTTCCGGCAAGCCTCTTGCCAGGCCCGGCCGACCTGCCAGGTCTGGTAAGATAGGTGCCGATCCAATTTCCAGAACAGCGCATAGGGGACGACGATGCTCGGCTGGTATCCGGGACACATGAACAAGGCGCGCCGCCAGATCAAGGAAGCGCTGCCCGAAATCGACGTGGTGCTCGAGGTGCTCGACGCCCGCCTGCCCTACTCCAGCGCCAACCCCATGCTCGCCGAGCTCACCGAGCACAAGCCGGTGCTCAAGATTCTCTCGCGGGCCGACCTGGCCGACCCGACATGCACCGCCGAATGGGTCGAATACTTCGACGCCCTGCCGGACACGCGCGCCCTGGCGGTCACCACGACCCAGGCCCGCGAACTCAAGCGCATCCCCGCGTTGTGCCATGAACTGGCCGGTCAGGTGCGCGCCGACCGCGACGTGCGGGTGATGGTCATGGGCATTCCCAACGTCGGCAAGTCGACCCTGATCAACGGCCTGGCGGGGCGCAAGATCGCCAAGACCGGCAACGAGCCGGCGGTGACCAAGCGCCAGCAGAAAATTCGCATCGAGGGGCGCATCGCCCTGATCGACACGCCCGGGGTGCTGTGGCCGAAGATCGAGAACCAGGCCAGCGCCTATCGCCTGGCCGCCAGCGGCGCGATTCGCGACACCGCGATCGACTACCTGGACGTCGCGGTGATCGCCGCCGCCGAGCTGACCAAACGCTACCCCGACGCCCTGAGCGCTCGCTTCAAGCTCAAGACGCTACCGGGCTACGCGCCCGACCCTCAGGCGGCCGGTGTCGAGGTCGACGGCGGGCCGGCGCTCGACCTGATGGCACAGGCCGGGTACGACGGCCAGGCCATCGTCAAGGCGATCGCCGCCAAGCGCGGCGGGCTGCGCGCCGGCGGCGAAGTCGACATGCATCGCGGCGCCGAGGTGTTGTTGCACGAGTTGCGTGACGGCAAGCTCGGACGGGTGACGCTGGAAACTCCCGCCGACATCGTCGAACCGACAGCCGAGCTGCCTACCGCCCCCTCCTCCTGATTCGGCCCGAGCGCGGCTCGAGGGCTCGATGCAGGCGCTTTTGCCGATCAGCGCGGCGGGTTATGCTGGGCTGCGCCCAGATCGGCGGCCTGCAACTCTCAGACGCACATCATTGCCCCAGCCAGTCGCCAAGCCCTATCGCAACGGACACTCCATGCAAACGACCCTCAACCCGATTCGCAAGTCGCACAAGCTCGACAACGTCTGCTACGACATCCGCGGCCCGGTCCTCGATCATGCCAAGCGACTCGAGGACGAGGGTCAGCGCATCCTCAAGCTCAACATCGGCAACCCCGCGCCGTTCGGCTTCGAAGCGCCCGAGGAGATCCTCCAGGACGTGATGCGCAACCTGCCCACCGCCCAGGGCTACTGCGATTCCAAGGGGCTGTACTCGGCGCGCAAGGCGATCATGCAGGAGTGCCAGCGCAAGGCCATACCCGGCGTCGGCATCGAGGATATCTTCGTCGGCAACGGGGTCTCCGAGTTGATCGTGATGGCCATGCAGGCGCTGCTCAACGACGGCGACGAGGTATTGATACCGGCGCCCGACTATCCGCTGTGGACCGCCGCCGCCAACCTGTCCGGCGGGCGTCCGGTGCACTACCGGTGCGACGAGCAGGCCGACTGGGCGCCGGATCTGGCCGATCTGCGCGACAAGATCACCAGCCATACCCGTGCGCTGGTGCTGATCAACCCCAACAACCCCACCGGCGCCGTCTACCCGCCCGAGGTGGTCAAGGAACTGTTGGCCATCGCCCGCCAGCACGACCTGGTGGTGTTCTCCGACGAGATCTACGACAAGATTCTCTACGACGACGTGGAGCACGTCTCCACCGGTGCGCTGGCCAGCGACGAGCAACTGGTAGTGACCATGAACGGCCTGTCCAAGAGCTATCGCTGCGCCGGCTTCCGTTCGGGCTGGATGATTCTTTCCGGCGGGCTCGGCAAGCAGCGCGCCGCGGACTTCATCCAGGGCCTCAACATGCTCGCCTCGATGCGCCTGTGCGCCAATGTGCCGGCCCAGCACGCCATCCAGACCGCGCTTGGCGGCTATCAGTCGATCAACGACCTGGTATTGCCCGGCGGGCGGCTGCGCGCGCAACGCGACATCACCTACGAGAAGCTCAATGCCATTCCCGGGGTTTCCTGCACCAAGCCCCAGGGCGCGCTGTATGCCTTCCCGCGGCTCGATCCGAGCGTATTCAACATCCAGGACGACGAGAAACTGGTCCTCGACCTGTTGCTGCAGGAAAAGATCCTGCTCGTGCAGGGTACCGCCTTCAACTGGCCCGAGCCGGATCATGTGCGCATCGTCACCCTGCCCTGGGCGGAACAGCTGGACGATGCCCTGGAGCGATTCGCACGCTTTCTGAGTCGCTATCGGCAGTGAGCGCCCCAGGATGCGACGACCAGGCAACAACATTCATCAAGGCGCTTGAAACCCGGGCGCCGGCGACCAATCTAATCGTCAATAACACCCCTCCTGACTGCTGAGGATTCGCCCATGATGCGTATCATCCTGTTTCTGGCCACCAACCTGGCGGTAGTGCTGGTGGCCAGCATTACCCTGCGCCTGCTCGGCGTCGAGCCCTACCTCAACGCCAACGGGCTGAACATGAACAGCCTGCTGATCTTCTCTTTCGTGTTCGGCATGGCCGGTTCGCTGGTTTCGCTGTTCATCTCCAAGTGGATGGCCAAGAAAAGCACCGGCACCCAGGTCATCGATACGCCGCGTAACAGCACGGAACAGTGGCTGCTCGATACCGTCGCCGAACTGGCCCGTGATGCCGGCATCAAGATGCCCGAGGTCGGCGTTTTCCCGGCCCAGCAGTCCAATGCCTTCGCGACCGGCTGGAAGAAGGACGACGCGCTGGTTGCGGTGTCGGCTGGATTGCTTGCGCACATGCGTCCCGAAGAGATTCGCGCCGTGCTCGCCCATGAGATCGGCCACGTGGCCAACGGCGACATGGTCACCCTGGCGCTGATTCAGGGCGTGCTCAATACCTTCGTGATATTCTTCGCCCGCGTCGTCGCGCAACTGATCGATAGCTTCCTGCGCCGCGACGATAACGGCGGGCTGGGTTTCATAGGTTACTTCGTGGTGGTCATCGTCGCCGAGATCATCTTCGGCCTGGTCGCCTCGATCATCGTCGCCTGGTTCTCGCGCTTCCGCGAATACCGCGCCGACGCCGCCGGTGCCCAGCTTGCCGGCAGCGGCGCGATGATCAACGCCCTGGCTCGGCTCAAGGCGGAAACCCAGTTGCCCGACCAGATGCCGGATACGCTGACCGCCTTCGCCATTACCACCGGCCAGACCCGCAAGCTCATGGAGCGCCTGTTCGCCAGCCATCCGCCGCTCGACGATCGCATCCGGACGCTCAAGGAATTGGCTTACCGACAGTAAACGCTGAGATGGGCAGGCATTGAAATGCTTGACCATGATGTTCGGCCGCAAGATCAGGGCTCGCTCCGGCGAGCCTTTTCATGGACGCCACAATCCACCAATCGCCGTGTTCATTGCTTGTTGGCCAGGCGGACCTTGAAGCCGAAACGCTCGAGTGCCTCGCGCAGGTCGTTGTTGTTCTTCTTGAGATCGACACGCAGCGTGGAGAATTCGCGGCGCACCGGGTATTCGCCGCGGTAGCGATCGAACGCCTGAGCCATGCCCAGACGCCGCCGGTAGCGTTCAAAGCCGACCATATCGCGGCGCACGTCGTAGCAGGCGCGCACGCATAGCGAGAGCGCCTCGCCGGGTGGCGCCCAGCCGTTGAGCATCAGCTTGCGCAGCCATGGCTCGGGCTTGAGCTGGCCGAGCTTGCGTCGCGCCGGCAAGCCGAAATGACGCATGATCGCCTGGTAGACCAGTTCGGTGCCGCGCATCTTGCCATCCAAGCTGTAGCCGGCGATGTGCGGCGTAGCGATGTCGACCAGCGAATAGAGCGCCTCGTCGATGGCCGGCTCGTGTTCCCAGACATCGATGACCGTGTACAGGTCGCCGTGTTCGGCCAGCCGCTCACGCAGCGCGCGACCATCGAGACAGTCGCCACGTCCGGCATTGAGCAGCACCGTGCCGGGTCGCAGTGCGGCGATGCGCGCTGCGTCGAGCAGGTGGCGTGTCGGATGATCGCCGGTAGTCACCAGGGGCGTGTGCAGGCAGATGATGTCGGCCTCGCCGAGAATCGCATCGAGATCGACGAAATCGTCGCGATTCTCGGCGAGCGCACGGGGCGGATCGCAGACCAGGCAGCGGGCGCCCAGCTCGGCCAGACGCCGCCACAGGCGGCCACCGACGTTGCCCGCCCCGACGATGCCGATGGTGCAACGATCGAGCCGGCAGTCCTGCTCCTCGGCCAGCATCGAGAGGCTGGATAGCACGTAATCGACCACCGAGTCGGCGTTGCAGCCCGGTGCGCTGGCAAAACCGATACGCCGTTCATGCAGGTAATCGAGATCGATGTGGTCGGTGCCGATCGTGCAAGTGCCCACGAAGCGCACCGGCGAGCCGGCCAATAGCGCGGCGTCGACCCGGGTGATCGAACGCACCAATAGAATGTCGCACCCGGCCACCGCCTGGGCGTCGATCTCGCGACCGGGGAGCCGGCGAATCTCGCCCAGCTCGCCGAAGAACTCATCGACCAGCGGGATGTTCTGGTCGGCTAGAATGCGCATGCTGCTCGCTCCTTGTCCCCGGCTGGCGGGCCGCTACAATGATGGCGCCTCGATCGCCAGCCATCTTAGGCTGAGTGATCGGGGGCGACAAGCCGCCATCGACTCTCTGCCATCGACTCTGGAGCCGCCGTGATCGTCCGCTGGGAAAGCCCTCATGACTATGTGCTGGTGCACATCCATCAGGACATGTTCGGCGACTGGATATTCAGCCGCACCTGGGGCCAGATCGGCACCCAGTTCGGCGGCCTCAAGCATCAACTGGCCGAAAGCCGCGAGCAGGCGCTGATGTGGCTCGACGACGTCGATCACATTCAGCGCTCGCGGGGCTTTCGCAAGGTACTCGAGACCCACGACGACAGCCCCGAGGGCCGCGACGCCGTGCGCCAGCTGTCGCTGCTCGAATAGCCCTTGGCATGGCCTTCATTCGCCGCCTTGACGATGGCGAATCAGGAAACAGTGATGCAGATCGGGGCGCCGCTGGAAATCGGGATCGTAGCTGCGCGAGGTAATGTCCTGCACCGCGAAGCGCTCGGCGAGCCCCTCATCCAATCGGAAGCGGCGCTGGTTGTTGGAAAAGATCAGCGTGCCGCCGGGCGCCAGCCGCGCCATGGCCAGCTCAATCAATCGCGGGTGATCGCGCTGAATATCCAGCGTCGCCTCCATGCGCTTGGAATTCGAGAAAGTCGGCGGATCGAGGAAGATCAGGTCGAAACGGCTCTCGGCAGTTTCCAGCCAGTGCAGGCAATCGTCGCGCACCACCCGATGGCGCGACGGATCGAGCCGGTTGAGCGCCAGGTTGTCACGCGCCCAGTCGAGGTAGGTATTCGACAAATCGACGCTGACGCTATCCGTGGCGCCACCCAGCGCGGCATGCACGGTCGCCGCCCCGGTATAGCAGAACAGGTTGAGAAAGCGCTTGCCGCCGGCCATCTCGGCGATCATCCGGCGCACCGGACGGTGATCGAGGAACAGCCCGGTATCCAGGTAATCGCGCAGATTAACCCATAAACGGGCGCTACCCTCGCCGATCTGAAAGCGTTCGCCGCTGGAATCGCGTTTCTGGTACTGAGCCTTGCCGGCCTGGCGTTCGCGCTGCTTGAGATGAATGCGTTCGGCGCGCACGTCGAGCACCTCGGGCAGCACGCTCAGCGCTTCCATCAGCCGACGCTGAGCCTGGGCCGGCTCGACCGATTTCGGCGGCGCGTATTCCTGCACGTGGACGCGCTCGGCGTAGATATCGATGGCCATCGCGTATTCGGGCATATCGGCGTCGTAGACTCGGTAGCATTGCTCGCCGCTACGCTTGAGCCACTTGGCCAGCCGCTTGCGATTCTTGACCAGCCGATTGGCGAACATCTGCGCCCCCTGCGAGCGCCGATCCGCCGCCGGCGACGATTCGCCGGCATCCGGCCCCGCCTCGGCAATCGCCATCAGCAGCAGCTTGCAGTCCAGGGCGCCGTTCTTGAACGCATACTGCCTGTCGGCGCGCAGCCCGGTGCGATGGCCGAGATCGGGGTTGCCGGTGAACAGCGCCAGGCTCCAGCCGGGAAATTCGCGTCGTGCACGCTCGCCGAGCGCCGCATACAGCGAGACCAGCTCAGGCAGCTCGCCGATGCGTTCGCCGTAGGGCGGGTTGGTAATGATCAGCCCCCGGTCGGTGATCTCCATGGGGCGCCGCAGCTGCCG
Source organism: Halomonas sp. IOP_31 (assembly GCF_021151495.1). Classification (NCBI taxonomy): domain Bacteria; kingdom Pseudomonadati; phylum Pseudomonadota; class Gammaproteobacteria; order Oceanospirillales; family Halomonadaceae; genus Halomonas; species Halomonas sp. IOP_31. The sequence goes on from NZ_JAIRBP010000026.1 coordinate 20,159, forward strand.
CACGTCGCCGCCTGCGAAGGTGACCAGCGCAGGAATCCCGGCGCGCATGGCATTGGCCTTGGCGGCGGAAAGCGCCTGGGGGCTCTGGTCGAAGCCATACAGGCGCGATTCGATACGCCGACGACCCAGGTTGGCACGCGCCTCGGCCTCGCGCTTGAGCGTCTGCCACAATGCCTCGTCATGGCCCGCCCAGCCATGCAGGCCGAAACGTTGCCGGTTGAGGTTGGGCGCCACGTCGCCAGCCATCATCGCCGCCTCGATCACCAACGTCCCCGAGCCGCACAGCGGATCGACCAGCGGCTCGCCGCGCTTGGCGCGGGCCGGCCAGTCGGCGCGCACCAGCAGCGCCGCCGCCAGGTTCTCCTTGAGCGGCGCATGGCCCGGCTCGCGGCGATAGCCGCGCTGGTGCAGGCTGGTGCCGGCCAGGTCGATGCCCAGCGTCAGGCGCCCGCGATGCAAGTGCGCATAGAGTCGCAGGTCGGGATCGGGCAACTCGACCCGCGGCCGCTCACGGCCGGCCTGGCGCAATGCATCGACGACGCCATCCTTGACCGTCTGGGCGCCGAAACGGGTATGCCGGATCGCCGCTGACTGGCCGTGGAAGTCCACCGCCAGGGTCGCCTCGGCGGGCAGATGATTCGCCCAGTCGAGCCGTTCGACACAGGCCTTGAGCGCCTCGGGTGTCTCGATATCGGCCTGCCGGGCCAGGCACAGGATGATCCGGTTGGCCAGGCGCGACCACAGGCAGGCGCGATAGGCCACTTCCAGCCCGGCGCTAAAATGCACGCCGGCGACGGTCTGCTTGGTGATCATGGCGCCCCACTGGGTTAGCTCATCGGCCAGCAACGCTTCGATGCCCTTGGGGCAAGTCGCAAAAAAATCCCGCAGCGCGTCGTTCGACACTTCTGACCCTGAAGACTCATCTGACACTGGCGACTCGGTCGGCATGTGAACGAATATTCCTTTTAATTTCACTTGCGTAACATTTGTGTGACAAAAACGACTCGACACGACTGACGTTTTTGGACTAGTACTTACCTTAGTAGCTACTGATAACGCATGCGTTCTGTTCGCGGGCTCTAGAGCAGCGCCAACGGGTCTTCTTGACCGTTGTCGTTTGATGACTCGCAATAAAAACCCGGTTCTTCACAAGAGGCCACCCGATGAAACGACAGAAACGTGATCGCTTTCAGCGTGCCTATATTCATGGCTACAAGGCAGGTATGACAGGTCGCTCTAGAGATGACTGTCCCAGCCAGGATATCAACCTACGCGAATACTGGATGAGCGGTTGGCGTGAAGGTCGCGGGGATCAGTGGGCCGGCATGATAGGGGTTGCCGGCATCCACAAGAACCCCATGGTGATGTAACCTGAATGAACGAAGAATACCCCAAGGCCCGTCTCGATGACGGGCCTTCTTGTTGGTTTCCGACAGTTGCCAAGCGTCCGATTCGACCGGGCTCCTCGCGCCGGTCACCGCAGCGCACGTCGGCACTCCCCGACCAGCGCCGGCCCCCGGTAGACGAACCCCGTGTAGAGCTGAACGAGATCCGCGCCCGCTTCACGCTTGACCAGGGCCTCTTCGCCGTTGGTAATTCCCCCTACTCCGATGATCGGCATGTCGGGCAGGTAGCGGCGCAATGCTGCAACGACACGATTCGATGCGGCGAATACCGGCCGCCCCGAAAGCCCGCCCGGCTCCTCGGCGTGCGACAAGCCCATCACCGCGTCGCGGGCGATCGTAGTGTTGGTCGCGATCACCGCATCGATGGCGTTGCGGGCGAGCGCGTCGGCCACCAGGCCGATGGCCGCGTCGTCCATGTCGGGGGCAATCTTGACCGCCAGCGGCACGCGACGCCCCGCCTGGTCGTCGAGCTGTGTGCAGCGTTCACGCAACGGAGCGAGCAAGCCATCGAGGTGCTCGCCGAGTTGCAGGTCGCGAAGTCCGGGCGTATTGGGCGAGGAGATATTGACGGTGATGTAATGCGCGCAAGCGTGCACGCGCTCCAGGCAAACGAGGTAGTCGTCGACCGCCCTGTCGACCGGCGTCGTCAGGTTCTTGCCGATATTGATGCCGATCACGCCTGCATAACGGCTCTTGCGCACATTGACGATGAGCTGATCGACACCGGCATTGTTGAATCCCATGCGATTGATGATCGCGTGGCGCTCGGGCAATCGAAACAGCCGGGGTCGCGGATTGCCGGGCTGAGGCCGGGGCGTGACGGTGCCGACTTCGACGAAACCGAAACCCAGCGCCCCCAGCGCATCGAGATGATCGGCGTTCTTGTCGAGCCCGGCTGCCAGGCCGACCCGATTGGCGAAGCGCAGCCCCATCACCTCGCAGGGCTCATCGAGTGACTCTCCGGCACCGAGCATTCCCTGCAGATGCAGTCGGTGGACCAGCTCCAGGGCGTGTAGCGTAACGCCATGGGCGGTTTCAGGGTCCAGGCGGAACAACAGTGAACGGGCGAGCGCGTACATCGGGCTCCTCGGCAGCAACGGGGCAAAAGGCGCCGGGAGTATACCGCACAAGCATGGCGGCGGCGACGCACGCTGCGCGCCGCCGAATGACGCTACTGGCTATAATCGAGTTGACGAACTCTTAGCGTATAATTGTTGGCACCCTCCATGGCTGTACCGAACTTGCGCCCACTGACCCAGACTTTATAGCGACCGGGCTTTACTTGCTGCTTGATTGAAAAATCGCCCTGCGCGCCCTGCCCCTGATCGCTGGCGATCACGCGCCCCGTTTCATCAAGCAGCCTTGCCTCCAATTGGTAGCTGCCGCTTCCGGGGAAGGTGGAACTGGTCACGGCGATCGTTCCCGCTTTGGCAACGTCGAACGTCAAGACCTCGCCTTGTTCACGAATCCTTATGTCAGCGACGATCTCCTCGAAAGAACGCTTCTCTTTAGGCTGCTTGGCTGCCTCGGCGTTCTCTTGCCGCTCCTTTCTGGCGGTGGAGGGCGAAGAAGACGCTGCGGCGGGCGCCGCGATGGTAGCGACGGCATCCTCGTCATTGACGAAGGCGGTCTGGCTATCACTGTTATTGAAGAGGATGCCCGCCCCACCGTCGATGCCGCTTTCATCGCTATCAAGGCGCTTGTCTCGAGCATCCAGCCCCGCTACTTCGATCGTATAACTGTTTCCTCCGGAGGCCTCGCTACCAAACTTGTTGGCATTGACACGCAAGGTGTAATCCCCCGGTTCCAGCTCCTGCTCGAGGCGCAAGCCGCCATTCTCCCCGCGGCCCGTCTTCTCGGCGATCAAGCGCCCGCTACTATCCAGCAAGGAAGCTTGGATGCGATATGCCGTTGACTCGCCAGGCAACGTTTTGCTGACGAAGACGTAATTTCCGGCTTTTTTTACCGTGAAAGAGTGCTTCTGGACACCACCGAAACTGAAGCTCTGACTACGCGAATCAGTACGCGCGGTCAGGAAGTTGCTTATATCGACTTTATCTGCTGCTTGCTGCGCCTTCTGCAAGGCGGCACTTTGTGCAAAGGCATCAGGCACTCCGGCATAGAGTCCCAGGACGAGGGTGGCGATGGTCAAAGCGGATTGCTTCATGGGAATTCTCTAATCAAAAATGGGTCGTGGCATGAAAGCATACCAGACCTCCCTGTGACAGTACTGCTGGCCGTCCAGCCTGTTACGGACACGTGATGGCTCGACAATGAACCCCGTCCCTGGGAGCCACTGTCGAGTCACAGCACCATTACAGCGCGGCGGGCCAAGCCTCAGCTCTCGCCGTTGCTCTCGGCAAGATCGACCAGCTCACGTATCGCCACGGCAAACAGTGGATAGCCGCCCTGGGTGCCACCGCGCACTTCATTGACCAGCCCGCACCAGCGTTCGTGGAGATCGGCATGCCGCGCCAGCCACTGATCGACACGCGGCTCCACGTCGCGCGGCGCCTCGGCCATCTTGACCACGCTGACGGTCAGCGCCAGTTGCTGGCGATCGAGATCGTCGCGAAAGGCTTCACGGGCCTGGGCCTGCCAGCTATCGCGTACCTTGAGGGCATCGACCTGCTCGGTCATCCACGGCAACTCGAGACGGTGACCGATCTCGTAGTAGAGCTCGGCGACACGCTGGATCTTCTCGTCGGTCTGCTTGGCCGCTTCGATGATCCCCAACCCGGCGAACAGGTTACCGGTGGCGGCGACGATATTGGCCAACGCCTTGGGTACGCCGGCCGAGGTGAGCTCGTCGCGGCGCTCCTGCCAGAGATCGAGTTCCTGACCACGCAGGCGCTTGCCGATGCTCTCCTGAAGCTGCGACAGGCGCGGCGCGAAGTGCTCGATACTCTCGTTGACCGAAAGGCTGCTGCGCTGACGCAGAAACCAGCGCGTAGCGCGACGAATCAGGCGCATCAGATCGAGCATCATCTGGTATTGAATGCCGCTATCGACGCGATTGTCCAGCGCTTCGATCTGCTGCCACAGCCCCTCGAGATTGAAGCTGTCGCGGGCAATCACATAGGCCCGCGCGATATCCGCCCGGCTGGCCCCGGTGGTGTCGATCAACCGCCGGACGAAGACGATGCCCATATGATCGACCAGGTCGTTGGCGATCTGCGTGGCGACGATCTCGCGCTTGAGACGGTGGCCGTACATGTCGTCGTGGAACCGCTCGACCAGGGTTCTGGGGAACGCCCGTTCGAGGTGACACTGGATGTACGGATCGTCGGGGACTTCCGATTCGATCAAGTCGCCCTTGAGGGTACTCTTGGCATAGGAGATCAGCACCGAGAGTTCGGGCAGCGTCAGCCCTTCTTCATTGTTGGAGCGTTCGAGCAGCGCTTCATCGCTGGGCAGGGACTCGAGTTCGCGATCGAGATGCCCGCTGGCCTCGAGCTCATTGATGAAGCGCCGATAGGGACCCATGCCCTCCTTCGATAGCCGTTCGGACAATGACAGCGCCTGGGTCTGGCGATAGTTGTCGCGTATCACCAGCTCGGCGACCTCCTCGGTCATTTCCGCCAACAGCGCGTTGCGCTGCTTGTCGGTCATGTCGCCGCGCTTGACGATGTCGTCGAGCAAAATCTTGATGTTGACCTCATGATCCGAGCAGTTGACCCCGCCGGCGTTGTCGATGAAGTCGGTGTTGACGCGCACCCCGCGCAGCGCGGCTTGCATGCGGCCACGCTGGGTCAGGCCAAGGTTGCCCCCCTCGCCGACCACCCGGCAGTTGAGTTCATCACCGTTGACGCGCAGGCCGTCGTTGGCCTTGTCGCCGACGTCGGCATGGCTTTCCTGGCTGGATTTGACGTAGGTGCCGATGCCGCCGTTCCAGATCAGGTCGACCTGGGCCTTGAGCATGGCATTGATCAGATCGTTGGGCGAAAGCTTGTCGGCCTGAATGCCGAAGGCCTTCTTCATCGGCTCGCTGATGGCGATCGACTTGGCGCTGCGCTTGAAGACGCCGCCCCCCGCCGAGATCAGTTCGGCGTCGTAATCCTCCCAACTGGAGCGCGCCTGACCGAACAGCCGCTTGCGCTCAGCGAAGGACTTCGCCGGGTCGGGGTCCGGGTCGACGAAGATATGCAGGTGGTTGAAGGCGCCGATCAGCCGGATCCGGTCGGACAACAGCATGCCGTTGCCGAATACGTCACCGGCCATGTCGCCGATCCCCAGCACGCTGAACGGGTCCTTCTGGGTGTCCAGCCCCATCTCGCGGAAGTGGCGCTTGACCGACTCCCAGGCGCCGCGGGCGGTGATCGCCATCTTCTTGTGGTCGTAACCGTTGGCACCGCCCGAGGCGAAGGCGTCGCCCAGCCAATGGCCGTAATCCAGCGATATTTCGTTGGCGATGTCCGAAAAGGTCGCCGTGCCCTTGTCGGCGGCGACGACCAGATAGGGATCGTCGTCGTCGCGTCTTACCACATCCCGCGGCACGACGACCTCGCCGCCATCGAGGTTGTCGGTGATGTCGAGCAGCGCGCGAATGAATAGCTGATAGCAGGCAATGCCTTCCTTCTGGATCGCGTCGCGGTCGGCAGTGTCGGGCATCCGCTTGCAGATGAAACCGCCCTTGGCGCCCACCGGCACGATGACGGCATTCTTGACTTGCTGAGCCTTGACCAGGCCGAGAATCTCGGTACGGAAGTCCTCGTGGCGGTCCGACCAGCGCAGCCCGCCGCGGGCGACCTTGCCGCCACGCAGGTGGACGCCTTCGACACGCGGCGAATAGACGAAGATCTCGAACAGTGGACGCGGCTTGGGCATCTCCGGCACGCGCGTCGGGTCGAGCTTGAAGGAGATGTAGTCCTTGACCGCGCCATGGGCGTCGCACTGATAGAAATTGGTGCGCAAGGTGGCCTGGATCAGATCGATGTAGCGGCGCAGCAGCAGGTCGTCGTTGAGGCTCGCGACGCTGTCGAGCATCTGCGTCAATCGTTCGACACTGGCGTCGATCTGCTCGGCTTGCCGCTCGCCCTGCGGGTCGAAACGCAACGTGAACAGCCGGATCAGCTCGCGTGTGATCTCCGGGTAACTGGTCAGCGTGTTGGCGATATACAGCTGCGACAGGCCGAAGCGGATCTGCTTGAGGTAACGGGCGTAGGCGCGCAGTATCGCGACCTCGCGCCAGTCGAGACTGGCGGCGATGATCAGGCGGTTGAATGGGTCGTTTTCGGCCTCGCCTGTCCAGATACGCTTGAAGGCGTCGATGAAGATATCGCGCATGTCCTGCAGATTGACGACTTCGCGGCCATGATGCTCGAGCGTGAAATCGTGAATCCAGAACGCCTTGTCCGCCCGGTGGATGCCGTAAGGACGTTCGCCGAGGACGCGAAGCCCCAGGTTCTCCATCATCGGCAATACATCGGAAAGCGGGATCGGCGCATCGCCATGGAACAGCTTGAGGTTGACGCCCTCCTCGTCCTCTTCGACCAATCGGTAGAGACTCAGGGCGACCGGCGCCCCCTCGTCGACTTCGCCGATGTGCTTAAGGTCATAGACGGCGGTGCGCGCCGTGAAATCCTCACGATAGCTGCTCGGAAAGGCGTCGCGATAGCGACCCATGAGCCGGTTGGCCCGTTCCTCGCCGACACCTTCGACCAAGGCGTTATGCAGGTCGTCGCGCCAACTGCGGGCCAGCCCGGCGATCTTGTTCTCGAGCTTGCGCAGATCGTAGTCGGTCGGACTGTCGCCATTGAAGCGCAGAATGAACTGGATGCGCGCCAGCACCGATTCCGACAGATACGTGTTGAAATCGCCGAAGGTGGCGTCGAGCTCCTCGCAGAGCAGATTCTGGATACGCACCCGCAGGTCGGTGGAAAATACGTCGCGCGGCACGAACACCAGACAGGAATAGAAATGGCCAAAGCGATCCTCACGCACGAACAGACGTACCCGGCGCCGCTCGCGAATATTGAGGATACCCAGCGCCGTCTCGGTCAGCTCCTCGGTGCTGATCTGGAACAGGTCGTCGCGCGGATAGACCTCGAGGATCTGCAAGAGATGCTTGCCGTTGTGCCCCTTGGGGTTGACGCCGGAGGCATCCAGCACCGCCTGAATCTTTCTGCGCAGTACCGGAATGTGGCGCGGTGAATCGTTGTAGATCACCGCGGCGTAAAGGCCGATGAAGCGCCGCTCGCCGATCACGTTGCCGTCCTTGTCGTAGCGTTCGATGGCAATGTAATCGGGATAGGCGGGACGGTGAATGCGCGCGTGATAGGCACTCTTGGCGAAGGTCAGCAGTTCGGGAATCAGTACGTAGCGATCGTCCTCGATGCCCTGGTCGCTACGAATACGCTCCTGATAGCGCGGCTGGTCGAGCTTGAATACCCCCAGCTCGCTGCCCTTGACGCGCTGCAGTTCCTGGCGGCCCTGCTTGTCGATCACCGCGTACTCGTCGTAACCGAGGAAGGTGAAGTGGTCGTTCTGCAGCCACTCGAGAAAGGCGATGGCTTCGCTGTGATTCTCCTTGCTGACCGGCTTGGGGCGCGTGGCCTTGATCTCTTCCAGAGCCTCGCCGACCCGCGCCAGCATGGGCTCGAAGTCCTCGACCGCAGTGCGCACATCGGTCAGCACGTCGCGCAGGCTCGCCTCGAGATCCTCGAGTACCGGGGCGTCCGAGTGGCGATCGATCTCGATGACCATGATCGATTCCCGCCCCTGCGGCGCATCCTTGTCGCGCGGCGACGCGGTCCGCTTGAGACGATGCTGGCGGTCGCGCTCGACGGCGAGCACCGCATTGTGGATGGCATGCACGGTGATGCCGCGGCGATTGAGCTCGATGCGCACCGAATCGACGAGGAACGGCATGTCCTCGTGCAGCACCTCGATCAGCGTATGCGAGGACTGCCAGCCATGCTCTTCGAAATCGGGGTTGTAGACATGCACCTTGGGCGAGCGCGGATCGTGATGCTGGATGAAGTGCCAGGTCATCAGCGTCGCCCCGTAGGTGTCGTCGAGGTGACGCTCGATTAGATCCTCGAGCGGCGCACTTGCATAAAAAGCCTCGGCGAAGGTCGTCACGGCCTCCACCTTTTCCTGCGGCAGGCGCTTGGCGAGCTGCTCGCGAAGTTGAGCCAGGAATTCCTGTTTGCCATCGATTGCGACGTGTTGCATCAATCACCTCGGCTGCATCCAGCCGCTGCCTGCGGCCGGGAGATATTCATTGGCGCGGTCGATCACACGCTGGCGATGAGCTTACTCTAGCTCTACCTCGCTTCCCCATCGTCATGCCGGCTTCTTCATGATGCATGACAGTTGTGCATCGTTCCTTGACTTTACAAGCGCTCGCAGGAGACGCCTTCAGCCTGCCAGCATGCCGGGCTCAGCGCCGTTCGAGCAAGACCCCGCACTCGCAGTGATCGGTCCAGGGAAACTGATCGAACAGCGCGAAGCGCACGATACGGTGAGTGTCGTGAAGCTGGCGCAGATTGTCGAACAGCGTCTCGGGATTGCACGAGATGTAGACGATGCGCGGATACTCGCGCAAGCGTTCGCAACTCGCCGTATCGAGCCCTGCCCGCGGCGGATCGACCAGCACGGTGGTGAAAGCGTAGTCGCCGAGCGCCATCGCGGACACTCGCCGCCCCTGCCTTTCGCCGGCCAGCGCCTCGGCGAACGCCTCCGCCGACATTCGCGCCACGACGGCATTGTCGATGCCGTTGGCGGCGAGATTGACCTGCGCCGAAGCCACCGAGGTGCGCGATATCTCGGTCGCCAGCACCCGCCGGAAGTTGCCGGCCAGCGCTACCGTGAAGTTACCGTTGCCGCAGTACAGCTCGACCAGATCGCCGGAGCGGCTGTCGCGGGTCGCCGAGCGCGCCCAGCCGAGCATGGCGCGATTGATCTCGGCATTGGGCTGGGTAAAGCTGTTCTCGACCTGCTGGTAGACCAGCGTCATGTCATCGACGGCGAGGCGCTCCCAGACATGGTCCCGATCCAGCACCTGCCGCTGCTTGCGCGCCCGGCCGATCAACGCGACCCCCAGGTGCGCCTGCAACCACTGCGCCTCGGCCTCCCAGGCGGCGTCGAGCGGGCGATGATAGATCAACGTCACCAGCGCCTCGCCGCTCAGCGTGGTCAGAAATTCGGCCTGAAACAACTTGCGACGCAGTCGGGGACGGTCACGGATGGCCTCCAGCAAGCGCGGCATCAGCGCGTTGATGGCCTCGCTGGCCACCGGATACTGATCGAGGCGAATCACCCGCTTTTGCCCGGGATCATCGGGATCGACCTCGAACATCGCATAGAACAGCTCGTCGCCCTCATGCCAGATGCGAAACTCGCAGCGCATGCGGTAGTGGCTGGCTGGCGAGGCGAAGACCTCCAGCGCCGGCGGCGATAACCCGGCAAAGCGCTGACTGATACGCGCTCGCTTGGCTTCGAGTTGCGCCGGATAGCGCTCGGGGTCGACAACGGGTACGGCCACGCAGGCTCCTTGTAAGCGTAAAGTCGGGGTCGGATTTGCAAGCACACGCGGCCGCCAGGCGGCCTGTCAGCGTGGCAAGGTGAGTGTCTCGGCAGGCAGTGCCAGCGCCTCGAGCGAGGTAAAGCCGTAGCCCGCCAGGGTCGCCGCCAGCCTCACGCTCGGCGCACTCGCCCAGGCGCGGCCTTCGCGGCCTTGCGCATAGCCGGAAGTATCGAGCACGCCGACCACCCGGCGCGCGATCGCCTCGCCGGAATCGACCCAGTTGATCGTCCTCGGCGCGCTGGTTTCCAGCCGCTGACGCAGCAGCGGAAAGTGCGTGCAGCCGAGCACCACGGTATCGAGCGTCGGCTGTGTCCAGAGCGGCGCCAAGGCCGCCTCGAGCACGCCGTCATCCGGCGCCAGGCCGGCCAGCTGACGCTCGGCCTCGTCGACCAGGCCATCCGCGGCGACCCGCACGATTCGACAGTCCGCGGCGAAATCCTCGATCAGGGTTTGCGTGTAGGCCCGATTGACCGTCGCCGAGGTCGCCAGCAAGCCGATGACCCGCGAGGTCGAGAGCCTGGTCGCCGGCTTGATTGCCGGCACGGTACCCACCACCGGTATCGTCAGACGTGCTCGCAGTTCCCGCAGGGCCAGCGTGCTCGCGGTATTGCAGGCCACCACCAGGCCAGCGGCGCCGCTGGCCCTGACCGCGCTGGTGCAGGTGGCAACGATGCGCGACACCAGCCAAGCGTCGGCCTTGGTGCCATACGGCAGCATCGCGTTGTCGCAGACGTAGGCCAGCGTCGCAGTCGGCAGCCGTGCCCGCAGCGCCGCGGTGACCGACAACCCGCCGACGCCGGAATCGAAGATCAGGATCGGCCCGGGCATGCCGTCTCCCTATCGAAGTGACGGATCGACGCCTCGAGACGCGCCACCTGCTTGCTGAGCATGACGTTGATACCTCATCGAGCCTGGCGGGTGCCCATTCTAACGCACCCGACGCCCGCTGACCCGACGGGCTTGCCACGCCCCGCCAAACTGGCTATTTTTACAGTCATGGCTCCTGATCGAGCGGCGACGGCGCTTCACGGAATTCGGCGTATAGCTCGGGATAGCCCTCCTGAAGGCGGCTCAACTTTTCCTGGGCGCCTTCGGGTAGCGCCTCGGCGAGGCTTGCCAGATCCGCTTCGTCGAAATGCTCGCGAATCAACGGGAACAGCTCCTCGCGTTCCGCCCGCAGATAGGCGCGATGCGCTTCCAGGTAGGCCTGGAGGTCAGCGGCAAAGCGATCCATGGGCACGATGGCATCCATCAGGATCATGTCGAGATCGTCGGAAAGGCGCATCAACCGCTGATGCAGGGCTTCATAGTCGGCGGTCAAGCGCACCACCAGATCGTCCACCTCGGGTAGCCGTTCCACCAGGCGCTCGCCGAAGATGCGCTCCAATGGCACCGTGAATCCGCTCATGTAATCGAGAATGAAGTCGACGACCTCGCGCACCAGCTGGAAATTGGGCCGCTCGCCCTCGTCCAGGGTTCGATGCTTGAGCGAGAGCACGTGCAGCAGGCGCGCCATGTTGGCATGATCCTGGCGCAGCTGGTTGAGCATTGGCATGGTGAGAGCCTCCTCTGCTAGAGACCGACAGGGGAAGTACTAGAACACTAGACCCCATGTAGGCAATGTGCCGTGGCATGTAGCCAGGCTTGACGTCACCGGCGTTAGACAGCCTTGGCGAACTGCCCCTCGCCATGTCGAATGACAAACCCGCTGTATAAACCTGACGTATAAACCTGAAGTATATAAACCTAGTGGCAATAGCGCCGTTATGCTCGTTGAATGATAGCTAACGGCCGTTCAGCCTCCTCGACGAGCCGACGACATTATGGACCTTTTCAGCCAGCAAGGCGCCGACAACGCGCCTCTCGCCTACCGGATGCGCCCGCGGCGACTCGACGACTATGTCGGCCAACAGGCCCTGGTAGGCCCCGGCAAGCCGTTACGCCGCATGGCCGAGACCGGCCAGTTGCGCTCGATGATCCTGTGGGGACCGCCCGGCGTCGGCAAGACCACCCTCGCCGAAATACTCGCCGACGCCTCCGGGGCCAGCCTCGAGCAGCTCTCCGCAGTGATGGCCGGGGTCAAGGAACTGCGCGCAGCCGTCGAGCGCGCGCGTGGCGCCCAGGCGCAGCAGCGGCCCACGGTGTTGTTTCTCGATGAGATCCACCGTCTCAACAAGAGCCAGCAGGACGCCCTGCTGCCGCATGTCGAATCGGGGCTGCTCACGCTGATCGGCGCCACTACCGAGAATCCCTCGTTCGAGGTCAATTCCGCGCTGCTCTCGCGGGCACGCGTCTACGTGCTCAAGAAACTCGCGGCGAGCGATCTGGTGGAGGTGTTGCAGCGTGCCCTAGAGGACCCGGAGCGCGGTCTCGGCAAGCGCTCGATCAGTGTCGATCCCGAGGTGCTGGCCATCCTCGCCCGGGCCAGTAGCGGCGACGCACGCCGCGCACTGGGTCTGCTCGAGACCGCCTGCGATTTCACCCGCCGGGAAGGCGAACGCGAGAGACTCGAGAAACCGGCGCTCGACGCAGTGCTCGGCTACCAGGCCAGCGCCTTCGACAAGCAGGGCGATCATTACTACGACCTGCTGTCGGCGATTCACAAGTCGATACGCTCATCGCGGGTGGATGCCGCCTTGCTTTACATCGCGCAGTTCATGCAGGGCGGCGGTGACCCTCTGGACGTGGTCCGCCGCCTGGCGGCGATCGCCTCGGAGGATGTCGGCAACGCCGAGCCGCGCGCGCTGCCGCTGGTCATCGCTGCCTGGGACGCCTATCTGCGCCTGGGCGATCATGAAGGTCAGCGCGCCATCGCCCACGCCGCGATTCACCTTGCCGTGGCCCCCAAGAGCAACGCCATCGACCAGGCCTGGAGCGGCGCCAAGGGCTTCGTCGCCGAGCATCCCGATTTCGAGGTGCCCCATTATCTGCGCAACGCGCCCACCAAGCTGATGGCCTCGCTGGGCCACGGCGAAGGCTACCGTTACGCCCACAACGAGCCTCAGGGCTATCCGGCGGGTCGCGCCCACGACTGCTGGCCCGGGGAACTGCCGCCCCGACAGTTCTTCGCGCCGAGCGACTACGGTCAGGAAAAGCGCTTCAGGCAGATGCTCGATTACCGTGCCGAGCTCGATGCCCAGGCCGACGGCGGTGCAGCCGAGCCTTGAGCGCTCGACCTGCCCGATCGCAACAGAGCCCGACAGATCGCGATCTGCCGGGCTCTGTGTTGCATGACGAGGGAGCATGAACCAACGCTCAGGGCCGCATCATCAACCCTGGCGAATCACGTCCACCCCGTCGGGGATCTCGAACGTGAAACGCGACTCCTCCAGCGACGGGTTAAGCGTGACCTCGTCGAAGCTGATCTTGGTCTGTTGACCGGTACTGTCGGTCATCTGCAGGGCATCGAACGTTTCGCCATCGAAGGTCAACTTGAGCGATTCGAACAGCGTATCGGACGTCTTGGGTACCAGGGTGAACGTTTCCGCCGTGCCCTGCTGGGCGCGGGATACCCGGTAGTTCTCGGTAAGCGCATCGGCGCTCCCGGACAGCAGCAAGGCCGGGGTACGCGTGACGCGGGTATCCAGCGGCTGTATCGAGACCTGCTCGAGGTCGGGATCATAGAGATAGACCTTTTCCCCGTCCGAGACCACGATCTGACGATAGGGCGCGTTGACTTCCCAGCGGAAGCGTCCCGGCCGCGACAGCCACATCTTGCCCTCGGTGCGCTGCAGGCGGTTACCGCTGCCGTCGAGAATGAACTGCTCGAAGTTCGCCTCATAGTTGTTGATCGGCTTGAGCAGTTGCGCCAAGCGCGATGCCGCCTGCGAATCGGCACTCGCCGACAGCGGCGCCAGCAGCAGCACGATCGTCAGTGCGACCAGGATCTTGATCCGTTTCATGCCTTCTCCTTGGTTTTAATCGCTTCGCGGCGGCTCTCGACCGCTGCAGTCTCGATAGACAGCACCGGCGTTCTGACGTTGCAGCGAGCCGCCGGCTTCCGCATGGCTTGCACAGAGCAACCGCCGGCTCAATCGCCCACCGGCGGCGGCGCCAGCACTTCGCGACTGCCGTTGGTGCCCATCGACGACACCACCCGTGCGGCCTCCATCGACTCGACCAGCCGCGCCGCGCGATTGTAGCCGATCTTGAAGCGCCGCTGGACGGCCGAGATCGACGCGCGGCGCGACTCGGTGACGAACATCACCGCCTCGTCGTAGAGCGCGTCCTGCTCGGCATCGCCATCGCCACCGCTCTCGGCTTCCAGGCCGGTCAAGGCATCGGCGTTGACGCCACCGGTGAGTATTTCCTCAATATATTCCGGCTCGCCGCGGCGCTTCCAGTCCTCGACCACGCGGTGGACTTCATCGTCGTCGACGAAGGCCCCGTGCACGCGAGTCGGCATGCCCGCGCCGGCCGGCAGATAGAGCATGTCGCCGTGGCCGAGCAGCGCCTCGGCGCCGCCCTGGTCGAGGATCGTCCGCGAATCGACCTTGGACGACACCTGAAACGCCATGCGCGTGGGGATGTTGGCCTTGATCAGACCAGTCACCACATCCACCGAAGGCCGCTGGGTGGCGAGTATCAAGTGGATGCCCGCGGCACGCGCCTTCTGCGCCAGCCGCGCGATCAGCTCCTCGACCTTCTTGCCGACGATCATGAACATGTCGGCGAACTCGTCGATCACCACCACGATGTAGGGCAGTTTCTCGAGCACCGGCGGCTGTTCGTGCATCTGCCAGGGTTGCGGCTCCCACAGCGGGTCGGCGACCTGTGCGCCGGCGCGCTCGGCCTCGTCGAGCTTGGCGTTGAAGCCGGCAATGTTGCGCACGCCCATCGCCGCCATCAGCTTGTAGCGCCGCTCCATCTCGGCAACGCACCAGCGCAGGCCATTGGCAGCCTCCTTCATGTCGGTGACCACCGGCGCCAACAGATGCGGAATGCCGTCGTAGACCGATAGTTCGAGCATCTTGGGGTCGACCATGATCATCCGTACGTCGTCCGGCGAGGCCTTGAGCAGCATCGAGATCAGCATGCCGTTGACGCCCACCGACTTGCCCGAGCCGGTGGTACCGGCGACCAGCAGATGCGGCATCTTGCCCAGGTTGGCGACCACCGGCGCACCGCCGATATCGTGGCCCAGCGCCAGCGTCAGCGGCGAAGCGGCCTGCTGGTAGGCGTCGGAGTCGATCACTTCGCGCAGCCGGATCATCGCCCGATTGGGGTTGGGAATCTCGATGCCCACGGTCGGCTTGCCGGGAATGATCTCGACTACCCTGACGCTCTTGACCATCAGCGAGCGCGCCAGGTCCTTGGCCAGGTTGCTGATCTTGGAAACCTTCACGCCGGCGGCGGGCCTGATCTCGAAGCGCGTGATCACCGGCCCGGGCCAGGTCTCGACCACCTCGGCCTTGACGCCATACTCGCGCAGTCGCGTCTCGAGCAATTCGGCCATGTCGGCGAGCTGGTCCGACGTGTAATTGGGCTGCTGCAGGTCGGGGGGCGTCAACAGCCGCAGCGAGGGGAACTCGCCATCCGGCTCGGGCATGTTGTTCATGATCGGCCGCTGGCTCTGCAGGTGCTCGACGGTCCACAGCGCCGGCCCCTGTGGATCGTCGGCCGCCGCCTGGGCCTGCTCGGCGGTAGCGACACGCGGCATCGGTGACTGATCGTCGTCATCCGCGCGGACCGGGTCGGGCGCGCCCGGCTGATGGCTCTTGATCGGCTGATGGCTCTCGGCAGGGGCTTCCTGTGTCGGCTCACGCCGGGCATCACCGGCTGCCGCAACGTCCCAGCTCAATTTCGGCTCGCGGGCATCGTCACGCTCGTCAATTGCTTCGCCACGTGCCGGCGGCGCGGCTACGGGGCGCGACGAATCCGCCGATTCGGCGCTGATCGGTCGCGCTACGCTGGCCGGAATCACTGGTTCATCGTCATCGGGAAGGATCGGCTCGGGTACCGTCTCGGGCACACGCCGTGTCTCAGCGCCGGCAGTGGGCGACGAAGCGGTGGCGGCTTGCGGAGTGACATGGCGGCGGGTCGACATCGCTTCGCTGATTCGCGCTTCCTGAGCGCTGTAGGCGGCTTCGGGACGCTTGGCAGAGGGTGTGCGCTCGGGAACGTCCCAGGGTATGTCGGTTGCCTGGTCGCGCTCGGCGCGCAGCGGCTCTCCATCGCCGCGCGAGGGCGTCGAGGCGGCCGAACGGGCGCTCACCGGCGCCTCCTGGGGGGCGTCATGCAGTTGCGGCTCGAGACGTTGCCCCCCCGCCAGCACGGGCGCAGCCTGCCAATCGGCCGCACGCCGCAATCTCAGCCAGCGACGCCACCCGGGCGGCCTCTCATCCATGGCTTCCGAGTCGGCGGTCTTCTCCGCGTGAGCCGGCGCGGCGTCATCGGCCTTCGAATCGTCCCCTCTCGAGCGCTCACGGGGGCCACCGAACTGCCCGGCGAGCCAGGCCCACACGCGCTGAGTACGCATGCCCAGCTCGTCCATGACCGAGAGCCAGGAGAGCCCCGAGAACAGCGGGAAACCGCACAAAAACGCTGCCAGCGCCAGCAGCGTCGCGCCACGCAGGCCGACCAACGGCTGCAGGGCCTCGCTCAAGCCTTCGCCGAGGATCCCGCCGGCCTTGTAGGGCAGCTCGCTGGCCGGGTTGAAGAAGTGCAGCGACCCCAGACTGGTGGTGGCCAGCAGCAGCAATACCAGGCCGGCCGCACGCACGGCCAGCGCCGTGGCGTCCCATTCCACGCGCACCTCGCGACGACGCATCAGCCGCCAGGCGGCGAAGCCCAGCATGCCGGGCCACCACAATGCGCTGGCGCCGAACAGCGAATACAGCACGTCGGCCAGCCAGGCGCCGACCGAGCCCATCCAGTTATCGACGCCCTGCTCGGGCCCGCTCTGCGACCAACCGGGATCGGCGGGCACATAGCTGAACAGTGCCAGCAGCAGAAACACGCAGCCCGCCAACAGCAGGATGATCACCCCTTCGCGGGATGCGCCCTGCAAGCGCACACCGAAGCGGCGAGCGCGCTCCTTGGCCTGGGACGCCGTCTCGCGCCGCCCCGGGGTTTTCTTATCGACACTCAAAAGGCCCTACCCCCTTCACATCACCGGCGATGCGGCGCGAGACGTGCCTGTCCGCCACCGTCCGGTCTCATCCAACCGGTTATATTCATCTGAACCGCCATCATACCGAGCCTGACCGACCGGTCACAGGGGCAGCGCATGCCAGTTGGCCACAAAAATGCAGCACAGCATTGAGTCGCCGGGTTAGCAACGGCAAACTTGGCATGCTTCGCCATGCCCTCTCGCCACACGACTCGACCCATGCTGCCCTGGTTACCCGCTCATCCGGTTCGCTTTCCCGATCTCGACCTGGCCCTCGACGAACCCAACGGCCTGCTTGCCGCCGGTGGTGCATTGACCTCGGAATGGCTGGTCGCGGCGTACCGTCGTGGCGTCTTTCCCTGGTTTTCCGACGGCCAGCCGATCCTCTGGTGGAGCCCGGATCCGCGCATGGTGCTGTTTCCCGACGAAGTGCGCGTGCGGCGAAGCCTTGCCAAGCGCCTGCGCAATGCCGGCTTCGAGATTACCCGCGACCAGGCCTTCGATACTGTCATCGCGGCCTGCGCCGGGCTGCGAAGCGGTGCCGAAGGCACCTGGATCACCGCGCCCATGCAGGCCGCCTACCAGCGCCTGCATCGGTTGGGCCACGCCCATTCCGTGGAAGTCTGGCGTGGAGGCCGACTCGTCGGCGGGCTGTACGGCGTGGCACTGGGCCACGCCTTCTTCGGCGAATCGATGTTCAGCCGCGAAAGCGATGCCTCGAAGGTGGCACTGGTGCACCTGGCTCGGCACCTGCAGGCCAGCGGCGGCGGTCTGATCGACTGCCAGATGCACACCCCACACCTGGCCAGCCTGGGCGGGCGCGACATCGCCCGCGATCGCTTCCTCGTCTATCTTGAACAGTATGCCGGCAAGCCGGCGCTGAGCTGGGCGCTGCCCCCGTCATCCAGTGAATGAGGAGTCCGTGATCGTGAGCAGTCGCGCTCCACAGCAGCCGACCCGGGATCTGCGCTTTTTCCTGACTGTGCCTCATGCATGCAGCTATTTACCCGATCGCGAAGCCACCACGCTGTTCCTCGATCCTCAGGAATCGCCCGGCCAGGGCGTCTACGATGCGCTGGCCCTGCTCGGTTTTCGGCGCAGCGGCCGACACCTCTACCGGCCGCATTGCGAAGGTTGCAGCGCCTGCATCTCGGTGCGCATCCCCGTCGAGGACTTCGCGCCCAACCGCACCCAACGCAAGCTGTGGCGACGCAACGACGATCTCGGTGTGTACGAACGCTCGGCAATCTTCGACGCCGAGCACTACGCCCTTTACGCCCGGTACATTCGCGCCCGGCACGCTGATGGCGACATGTACCCGCCGAGCCACGAGCAATACCGTACCTTCCTGACGCTCGATCATCCCTATGCACGGCTGCTCGAGTTCCGGCGCGGCCATCAACTGCTGGCCGTCGCTGCCATCGACGTGCTGAGCCACGGCCTGTCGGCCATCTACACGTTCTTCGACCCCTCGCCGGAACACGAGCGCCGCTCGCTCGGCACCTATGCGGTGCTGCAACAGGTCGCCATGGCGCGTCGCCTGAACCTGCCCCATGTCTATCTGGGTTACTGGATCCGCGAATCGCCGAAAATGAACTACAAGCACTCCTTTCAGCCGCTGGAGTTCCTCGACGGGCGCCATTGGCGACGCGCCATTCCGCTGTAAAATGCGCTTTCTTTGCCTTGACGCGCGGCATGCGGCAGAATGACGGGCTATCTTGATCAGCGACGGCATCCGCATTCGCGCTCAACGAACATCGCCATCGCGCTATCGCAACCCAGTGGAGGATTCGCCTAATATGGCACGAGAAGATCACATCGAGATGGAAGGCGTCGTCGTCGACACCCTGCCCAATACCATGTTCCGCGTCGAGCTGGAAAACGGGCATGTGGTGACGGCCCACATCTCTGGCAAGATGCGCAAGAATTACATCCGCATCCTGACCGGCGACAAGGTCAAGGTCGAACTGACCCCCTACGACCTTTCCAAGGGCCGCATCGTCTATCGTTCCCGTTAACGGGCACGCGCCTTCCTCGTCAACTCGCTAGAAAATCGCCAAAGCCGGAATGTCGAGCCTCAGAGCCCGCCACCCCGCCCATCGACGCGCCCCCCGCGTTGATTGCCGAACGCTGCAATCCGTTGGCGGCCTTCATCGCCATCCGATAAAAAACGCCCCGCCGTGCTCCGACGAGGCGCTGTCAAGCTACGGTCAGCCGGGGGCCCAGCGGACTCCCGGCAACGCTTCAGGCCATCTCGGCTTCGGTAGCCAGTTGCAACTCGCCACCCTCGACGGTGACATGCACCACGCCCCCGTTTTCGGCCAGTTCTCCGAACAGGATCAACTCGGCCAGCGGCTTCTTGAGCTTCTCCTGAATTACCCGCGCCATCGGCCGGGCACCCATCTCGGGATCGTAGCCGCGCTCGGCCAACCACAGCCGCGCCGCTTCGTCGACATCGAGCTGGACGCGCTTCTCGTCGAGTTGCGCCTGAAGCTCGACCAGGAACTTGTCGACCACGCTACGCACCACCTCCGGCGCCAGGCCGTGGAACTGAATGATCCCGTCGAGCCGGTTGCGGAACTCCGGCGTGAAGGTCTTGCGAATGACCTCCATGCCATCGGTGGAGTGATCCTGATTCTGGAAGCCGATTGAACGACGGGCGATCTGCTCGGCCCCGGCATTGGACGTCATGACCAGTATCACGTGGCGGAAATCCGCCTCGCGACCGTTGTTGTCGGTCAGCCGCCCATGGTCCATGACCTGCAGCAGCAGGTTGAAGACTTCCGGATGCGCCTTCTCGATCTCGTCAAGCAGCAGCACGCAATGCGGCTGCTTGGTGATCGCCTCGGTCAGCAGCCCACCCTGGTCGTAGCCGACGTACCCCGGCGGCGCGCCGATCAGCCGCGAGACGGTGTGCCGTTCCATGTACTCGGACATGTCGAAGCGCACCAGCTCGATGCCCATCAACTGAGCCAGCTGGCGCGCCACCTCGGTCTTGCCGACCCCGGTCGGCCCGGAGAACAGGAAGCTGCCCACCGGCTTGTCGGGAGCCTTCAGCCCGGCGCGCGACAGCTTGATGGCCGAGGCCAGGCTGTCGATGGCCTCGTCCTGGCCGAACACCAGCATCTTGAGATCGCGATCCAGGTTGGACAGCAGCTTGCGATCCGAGCTCGACACGCTCTTCGGCGGAATCCTGGCGATCGAGGCGACGATCGCTTCGACCTGCTCGACGTCGATGGTGTCGATGCGCACCTCCGGCGGCAGTAGACGCTGGTGCGCACCCGCCTCGTCGATGACGTCGATCGCCTTGTCGGGCAGGTGGCGGTCGTTGATGTAGCGATCCGCCAGCCGCACGGCGCTGTCCAGCGCGGCATCGGTGTACTTGAGCTGATGATGCTCCTCGAAGCGTCCACGCAGCCCCTTGAGAATGCGAATGGTGTCCTCGACCGAGGGCTCGAGCACATCGACCTTCTGAAAGCGCCGCGCCAGCGCCCGATCCTTCTCGAAGATGCCGCGGAACTCCTGGAACGTGGTCGAGCCGATGCAGCGCAGCTCGCCGGAAGACAGCAGCGGCTTGAGCAGATTGGACGCATCCATCACTCCGCCGGACGCCGCGCCGGCACCGATCACGGTGTGGATCTCGTCGATGAACAGAATCGCGTTGGGCTGTTTCTTGAGCTCGGCCAGCAATCCCTTGAGACGCTTCTCGAAGTCGCCGCGGTACTTGGTGCCGGCCAGCAGCGCGCCCATGTCCAGGGCATAGACCATGCCATCGCTGATGACGTCGGGCACGTCCTCCTCGACGATACGCTTGGCCAGCCCTTCGGCGATCGCCGTCTTGCCGACCCCGGCCTCGCCGACCAGCAGCGGGTTGTTCTTGCGCCGGCGCGCAAGAATCTGCACGGTGCGCTCGAGCTCATGGTCGCGACCGATCAGCGGATCGATCTTGCCGAGCCGCGCCTGTTCGTTGAGGTTGGTCGCATAGCCGGTCAACGGGTGAGTGTTACCTTCGCTCATTCCCTCTTCACCCTCCTCGGCGTCCTGTGACGGCGACGGGCTCTGGCCATGGCCGGCCACCTTGGAAATGCCGTGGGCGATATAATTGACCGCGTCCACGCGCGCCACATTCTGCTGCTTGAGGAAATACACCGCCTGGCTTTCCTGTTCGGAGAAGATCGCCACCAACACGTTGGCGCCGGTCACTTCCGACTTGCCGGATGACTGCACGTGAAAGACCGCGCGCTGCAGTACGCGCTGGAAGCCCAGCGTGGGCTGCGTTTCGCGATCTTCCTGATCCTCCGGAATCAGCGGAGTGGTGGAGTTGATGAAGTCCTGCAGGTCAGAGCGCAACTTGTCCAGGTTGGCACCGCAGGCACGCAGAACGTCTGCCGCGGAAGCGTTATCCAAGAGGGCCAACAGCAGGTGCTCGACGGTCATGAATTCATGACGCTTGGAACGCGCCACCGTAAAGGCCGTGTTAAGGGTCAGTTCAAGTTCTTTGCTCAGCATGGCAGGTCCCCTTCCTCGCCGCCTAGGGCATCGTCGGCACTTTCACAATCGGGCACTTTGGGGCGTTTCGCAACCCCGGACTTCACGTTGCCAGACGTTAGTCGGCCCTATCGATATCACACAGCAATGGATGCTGACATTCTCGCGCGTATTGGTTGACCTGATGACTCTTGGTCTCTGCGATGTCACGGGTGAAAATGCCGCACGCCGCTTTACCTTGGGTATGTACCGCCATCATGATCTGCACGGACTTTTCATGGTCCATATTGAAGAAGGTCTGCAGCACCTCGACGACGAATTCCATGGGCGTGAAATCATCGTTGTGCAAAACCACCTTGTAGCGCGGCGGCTCTTCCAGCTCGGGATCCGCCGGCTTGACCGAAAGATCGCCCTGCTCCTCGTGTTCGGGTGGGCGCGTCATGCCCGACCGGACCGTCGTGGACCGCTGGCGGGCCTTCACATCGGGGTGTTGCGCAAAAACCATCGGCATTCTCTCGTCTCTATTGAACATAAGAGCCAGAATCCATCTGCACAAGCCGGAACGCGCACTGACGCAACCATTAGAACGCCAAGCAACGCCCGGGTTCCCTGCGCCGGTCTGGCCTGACGAATCCGGGTCAATGCCTTGAAGATGCGTCCGTCGGACCCCGCTTGCAAGGGAGCCGTGAAAATAAGCGCGCTCATGGCATACTGGCGGCCTCCATGCCTGCCCCTCGGCAGCGACAACCAGGCAAGGACGCGGTAGCCTGTCTGGGTCGCTTCCCTGGCCTCAACCGAATCCCAGATGAGTACCCTGTACCTGCTCAACAAGCCGTTTCACACACTCTCGCAGTTTACCGACGATCAAGGCCGCGCCACGCTGGCCGACGTGATCGACGTGCCGGACATCTATGCTGCCGGGCGCCTCGATTACGACTCGGAGGGCCTGTTGCTGCTTACCGACGACGGCGCGCTGATCCAGCGCATCAGCGACCCACGCCACAAGCAGCCCAAGACCTACTGGGTGCAGGTGGAGGGCAGCGCCGACGCGGCGGCCCTGCGCGCCTTGCGTGAAGGCCTCGTGCTCAATGATGGCCCGACCCGCCCGGCCCAGGTGCGCCTCATCGCGCCGCCCGCGATCCCGCCACGCGATCCGCCGATCCGCGAGCGCCGCCAACGGCCCACCAGCTGGCTCGAACTGACCCTGCGCGAAGGCCGCAACCGCCAGGTGCGCAGAATGACCGCCCAGGTCGGTCTGCCGACTCTGCGACTGGTGCGAGCCGCCATCGGGGCCTGGCGAATCGATGGCCTGGGGCCGGGCGAATGGCGTCGCGAAACGCTGCACGCCCCCGTACCCTCGGGCCGACAACGGCCCCGACCGACACGGAGAAAGCGTTCATGAATCGCTGGTCGCCCCGCATCACCGTCGCCGCCGTGATCGAGCGCAGCGGTCGTTACCTGCTGGTCGAAGAGGATCGCGGCGGCCCTTTCAGCCAGTTCAACCAACCCGCCGGGCACCTGGAGCGCAACGAGCGGCTGATCGAGGCCGCGGTGCGCGAAACCCGCGAGGAAGCCGCCTGGCAGGTCGCCATCACCGATTATCTGGGGCTTTATACCTACAGCGCCCCCGATGGTCTGGTCTTCCATAGCCATGCTTTCGTCGGCACGGCGCTGGCACACCTCGGCAACGCCCTCGATGAGGGCATCCTCGCCGCCCACTGGCTGACCATCGACGAGATCGACGATCTCGAGCGTGCCAAGCGGCTGCGCAGCCCGCTGGTGATCCGCCGCGTCCGCGACCTGCGTGGCGGCCGGCTTTTTCCCCTCGACGTGATCCAGGAGCGCTGACGCTCGAAGCGATGCGCCGCTTTCGGGTATAATCTCGCGCACTCTATTGTTGGTTCCCAACATCTTCGCCAGTTTCCAACGCCTCCAGCCGAGAGTGACCATGTCATTGCAAGTCACGGCTTCGCCCCAGCACCCCACACCGCCCGCTACCGGGAAGGTCATCGTCGGCATGTCCGGGGGTGTCGATTCGTCCGTTTCCGCGCTGCTGCTGCTCGAACAGGGCTATCAGGTCGAAGGCCTGTTCATGAAGAACTGGGACGAGGACGACGGCACCGAATACTGTACCGCCAAGGATGATCTGGCGGACGCCCGGGCGGTCTGCGACAAGCTCGGCATTGTACTTCACACCGCCAACTTCGCCGCCGAGTACTGGGACAACGTGTTCGAGCATTTCCTGGCCGAATATCGCGCCGGGCGCACGCCCAATCCCGACGTGCTGTGCAATCGCGAGATCAAGTTCAAGGTATTCCTCGAGTATGCCGAGATGCTCGGCGCGGCGTCGATCGCCACCGGGCACTACGTGCGCCGGGGCACCCGCGACGGCCGCGAGCGCCTGCTCAAGGGCCTCGACGCCAACAAGGACCAGAGCTACTTTCTGCACGCGGTGGCCGAAGACGCCATCGCCCGCACACTGTTCCCGGTCGGCGAACTGGAGAAGCCGCGGGTGCGCGAACTCGCCGAACGACACGGCCTGGCGACTGCGCGCAAGAAGGACTCCACCGGCATCTGCTTCATCGGCGAGCGTCGCTTCCGCGACTTCCTGCAGCAGTACCTGCCGGCCCAGCCGGGCCCGATCGTCACCCCCGAGGGCGACGTCATCGGCGAGCACATGGGACTGATGTACTACACCCTGGGCCAGCGCCAGGGTCTGGGCATCGGCGGACTCGCCGACTACCCCGACGCGCCCTGGTACGTGGCCGGCAAGGATCTCGACAACAATCTGCTGACCGTGGTCCAGGGCAAGCATCATCCGCTGTTGTACAGCGACGCCCTGGTCACCGAGGCCATGGACTGGATCGCCGGCGAGCCTCCGGCCGCCGCGCGGCGGCTCACCGCCAAGATCCGCTATCGCCAGCACGACGTGCCCTGCCGCATGACCACCCGCCAGGACGGCGGCGTCGAGGTGGCCTTCGATTCCCCCCAGCGCGCCGTCACGCCCGGCCAGTCGCTGGTCCTGTATGACGACGACATCTGTCTGGGCGGCGGGGTGATTCGCGCGACCTGGCAACGGGAGACGCTAGCCGCATGAATGCCACACCCATTCACACCGCCCCGGACGACCCGATCATGCGCCAGACGCTGGCCCTGGCCGGGGTCTTCCAGGCGGCCGCGGTGGTCGACCAGCTGGCGCGCCACGGCCAGGCCGACGAGCGCAGCTGGGAAACCCTGATTCGCGCCACCATCGACACCGACCCGGAAAGCTTCGAGGCGATCTACGGCGGTCACCCCAACAACTTGCGCCAGGGCCTCGAGGTTCTCAATGCGGTGGTCGGGCGCGAGCGCAGCGACCCGGCCGTGCTACGCTACGGTTTCACCCTGCTGCTGCTGATGCAGAAGCTGCGCAAGCAGCCGGCCATGCTCGATACCCTGGGCGAGCGACTGACCCGCGTCCAGGAGCAGGCCCGGCATTTCGGCGAAACGCACGAGAACGTCGTCGCCAGCCTCGGCGAAATCTACCAGGACACCCTCTCGACGTTTCGCCAGCGTATCGTGGTCCAGGGCGAACCCAGCCTGCTTCAGCAACGCATGATGCCCGAGCGGGTGCGTACGGCGCTGCTTGCCGGGATCCGCTTCGCCCTGCTCTGGCACCAGCAGGGTGGGCGGCGCTGGAAACTGCTCGTGCAACGTAGCGCCATGAAAAAGGCCCTGGACCGGCTCTGAATGCGTCGCCAGGCATTCAAGTCGAAGCTCGACAGACAGCTCTTACCTTGAACCGATGGCGCCGTACCGGCGCCCTGACTCTTCGGATGACACCCATGCAGCTCTCCCCGCTTACCGCACTCTCTCCCGTCGATGGCCGCTACGAGTCCAAGACCCAGGCCCTGCGCGAGCATTTCAGCGAGTTCGGCCTGATCCGCGCCCGGGTTACCGTCGAAGTACGCTGGCTGGAGCGCCTCGCCGCGCATCCGCAGATCCTCGAGGTACCGCCGCTGTCCGCCGAGGCCAGCGCCTTTCTCGATGCGCTGGTCGGCGACTTCTCGCTCGCCGACGCCGAACGCATCAAGGCCATCGAGCGCACCACCAACCACGACGTCAAGGCGGTCGAGTACTTCCTCAAGGAGCGGGTCGCCGACTTCCCCGAGCTGCATGCGGTCACCGAGTTCATTCATTTCGCCTGCACCAGCGAGGACATCAACAACCTCGCCTACGCCTTGATGCTCAAGGACGGCCTGGGCGTGCTGCGGCCGGTGATGGGCGAGATCGTCGCCGCGCTCGAGCGCCTGGCCCATCAGCACGCCGATCAGCCGATGCTCTCGCGCACCCACGGTCAGACGGCCAGCCCGACCACGCTGGGCAAGGAGATGGCCAACGTCGCCTATCGCCTGCGCCGCCAGCTCGGCCAGATCGAGTCCGCCGAGCAACTGGGCAAGATCAACGGCGCGGTGGGCAATTACAACGCTCACCTGGCGACCTACCCGGAGATCGACTGGGCCGAGAACGCCCGGCTGTTGGTCGAGGAACTGGGGCTCACGTTCAACCCCTACACCACCCAGATCGAGCCCCACGACTACATCGCCGAGCTGTTCGATGCCATCTGCCGATTCCACACCATACTCATCGATTTCGACCGCGACGTCTGGGGCTACATCTCGCTGGGCTATTTCAAGCAGCGCACGGTGGAAGGCGAGATCGGCTCGTCGACCATGCCGCACAAGGTCAACCCCATCGACTTCGAGAACGCCGAAGGCAACCTGGGGCTGGCCAACGCGATCCTCGGCCACCTGGCCCAGAAGCTGCCGATCTCGCGCTGGCAGCGCGATCTCACCGACTCCACGGTACTGCGCAACCTGGGCGTCGGGCTGGCCTATGGGCTGATCGCCTATCACGCCACGCTCAAGGGGATCGGCAAGCTCGAGGCCAACCCGCAGCGCCTGGCGGAAGATCTCGACAACAGCTGGGAAGTGCTCGCCGAGCCGATCCAGACCGTGATGCGCCGCTACGGCATCGAGAAGCCCTACGAGAAGCTCAAGGAGCTGACCCGCGGCAAGCGCATCGACCAGGCCGGGCTCAAAGCCTTCATCGACAGCCTGGCCTTGCCCGACGAGGCCAAGCGCGAGCTGCGCGCCTTGACCCCGGCCAGCTACGTGGGCAACGCCGCGCAACAGGCCCGCGCGCTATAGACAGGCGCGACGCCCGCAAGCCACCTTCGAACTGCGAGGAAGCCATGCCCGCCAACACCCCGCTGACCCTGCTCGGCGGCCTGACCGCCGCGCAGTTTCTCGCCGACTACTGGCAGAAGCGACCGCTGCTGATCCGCGGCGCGCTGCCCGACTTCGCAACCCCGCTAAGCCCCGACGAGCTTGCCGGGCTAGCCTGCGAGGAGGGCGTCGAGGCGCGCCTGGTCGAGGAGCACGGCCGCGACGACCAGGGTCGTGCCGTGCCCTGGCGGGTCACCCACGGCCCGTTCGACGAGGCGACCTTCGCGCGCCTGCCCGAGCGCGACTGGTCGCTGCTGGTCCAGGCCGTCGATCATTACGTGCCGGCGGTCAATGCGCTGCTCGAGGCCTTTCACTTCCTGCCACGCTGGCGGCTCGACGACGTGATGGTCAGCTATGCGCCGCCCGGCGGCAGCGTCGGCCCGCATGTCGACCAGTACGACGTCTTCCTGCTCCAGGGCAGCGGCAGCCGCCACTGGCAACTCGGCGGACCGGTTACCGACGATGCGCCGATCGTCGACGGCATCGATCTACGCATCCTCGAGCGCTTCGCGGTCCAGCCCGGCGAGGACTGGCTGCTGGAACCCGGCGACATGCTCTACCTGCCGCCCGGTATCGCCCATCACGGCGTCAGTCGCAGCGAGGATTGCATGACCTTCTCGGTGGGCTTTCGTGCCCTGTCCGCCGATGAATCGATCACCTCGTTCGCCGACTATCTCGGCGCACAGCTGCCCGACTCGCGGCGCTACGCCGATCCCGACCTGGCCGCCCCGCTGCACCCGGGCGAGATCGACGATGCGGCACTGGCCCGCATGCGTGCGCTGATCCTCGATTCCCTCGACGACCCGGCACAGCTCGCGCAGTGGTTCGGCCGGGCAATGACCCAGCCCAAATACCCCGACCACCCCGTGGCCAGCGAACACCCGACCGAAGTCGATACGCTTGTCGCGGAACTACAGGCCGGGGCGGAACTCGAACGCACCCCGGGTTCGCGCTTCGCCTACCGTGACCATGACGAGACACGGGCGACGCTATTCGTCGACGGCGACGGCATCGATTGCCCGCCCGATCTGGCGCGGTGGCTGGCCGGCAACGCCTCCCTCGACGTGCGGCTGCTCGAACGCCCCGATGCCGCAATGCTACTGGCTTACTTGCTCGACCGCGGCAGCCTGAGCTGGCCGCCCCATGACGAAGACGATGGCGATCATGCCAGCGAGGACGAGCCATGAGCACGGCACCGTCGAGAGTCGAACAGGGCGACTGGCGCCAGCTCGGAGAACAGGCCAGCGAGATACGCCGTCAGGTATTCATCGAGGAGCAGGCCGTGCCTCAGGAAGAGGAATGGGATGGCCGCGACGACGAATGCCTACATTTCCTGGCTCGGCTCGATGGCCAGCCGGTGGGCACCGCCCGGCTGCTGCCCGACGGCCATATCGGCCGCGTCGCGGTGCTCGCCGCAGGGCGTGGACGCGGCATCGGCCTGGCATTGATGCAGGCGGCGATCGAGGCGGCGCGTGAGCGTGGTCACGCCCACGCCGAGCTCGCCGCCCAGACCCACGCCCTGGCCTTCTACCGGCGCCTGGGCTTCGAAGCTTATGGTCCCGAGTTTCTCGACGCCGGCATTGCGCACCGCAATATGCGCCTCGATCTCGCCTGAAGCGCTTGAAACATCCCACCTTCAAGAAATATCACTACACAAAAGCGGTCTTATTGATCGCTCTTGTAGTCGAGCTACAACCCCTGCTGCCGCCAAATGATAATTGTTGAGCCCCGCATTCATGGGTCATATTGGCTTACATGGCGACGTTAAAACGCTCGTTTTACAGCCTCGATATCCTAAGATCCATCGAATCCTGTAGTGAGCCGAACGTCGCCGGTGAGGGTTTTTAAATGCGACTCATCTCACGAAAAGGCAAGGCCTTTTACGCGATCGCAGCATGAAGCCTTGTCGGTTCGAAACGTCGCATCAGAAGCGCTCGGTTCGACAGGCGGTCAATGGCCGTCGACGACAATCAGCCAAGACGAGGATGCCATCATGTCAGCCTATCGGGATGCCCTGAACAGCTTCACCCAGTTGTGCGAAACACACGCCGGCAAGTGGGACAACATCAACCCCGAGCATGCCGCGCGCATGGCGCTGCAGAATCGCTTTCGCACCGGCCTGGAGATTGCCCGCTACACCGCGGGAATCATGCGCCGCGACATGGCCGCCTACGATGCCGACTCATCGCGCTACACCCAGTCGCTGGGCTGCTGGCACGGCTTCATCGGCCAGCAGAAGATGATCGCCGTCAAGCGCCATCACGGCACGACTCAGGGCCGCTACCTGTATCTGTCCGGCTGGATGGTCGCGGCGATGCGCTCCGAATTCGGCCCGCTTCCCGATCAGTCGATGCACGAGAAGACCTCGGTTCCGGCCTTGATCGAAGAGCTCTACACCTTCCTGCGCCAGGCCGACGCTCGCGAACTCGGCCAGCTGTTCCGTGAACTCGATACGGCCCGCGCCCAGGGCGACGAAATCAAGGCCCGTACCGTCCAGGACCAGATCGACGGCTACGAAACCCACGTAGTGCCGATCATCGCCGACATCGATGCCGGTTTCGGCAACGAGGAAGCCACCTACCTGCTGGCCAGGCGGATGATCGAGGCCGGCGCCTGCTGCATTCAGATCGAAAACCAGGTCTCGGATGTCAAGCAGTGCGGCCATCAGGACGGCAAGGTCACCGTGCCACATGAAGACTTCATCGCCAAGATCAATGCCGTCCGCTACGCCTTCCTCGAACTGGGCGTCGACGACGGAGTGATCGTGGCGCGCACCGACTCGCTGGGTGCGGGACTCACCCAGAAACTCCCGGTCAGCCAGGAGAGGGGCGACATGGCCTGGCAGTACACCAGTTTCCTCGATACCGTGGCGATTTCATCCAACCACGATATCGTCGAGGGCGATACGCTCATCAAGCTC
The DNA here is from genome assembly GCF_021151495.1 of Halomonas sp. IOP_31. NCBI lineage: Bacteria > Pseudomonadati > Pseudomonadota > Gammaproteobacteria > Oceanospirillales > Halomonadaceae > Halomonas > Halomonas sp. IOP_31. Next base: position 49,881 of record NZ_JAIRBP010000026.1, read on the forward strand.
GACGGCGAGCTGAGAAAGCCAGTGCGCCTGGCCAACGGCCTGTATCGCTTCCGTGCCGGCACCGGCGAGGACCGCGTGGTGCTCGACTGCATCACCGCGCTTAAAAATGGCGCCGACCTGCTGTGGATCGAGACCGAAAAACCGCATGTTGGCCAGATCGCCGGTATGGTCAAGCGCATTCGCGACGTGGTGCCCGACGCCAAGCTGGTCTACAACAACTCGCCTTCCTTCAACTGGACGCTCAATTTCCGCCAGCAGGTGTTCGACGCCTGGCAGCAGGAAGGCAAGGACGTCTCGGGCTACGATCGCGAGCAACTGATGGATGCGCGTTACGATGACAGCGAGCTCGGCGCCCTGGCCGATGCCTGGACCCGCGACTTCCAGCGCGACGCTGCCCGCGAGGCGGGTATCTTCCATCACCTGATCACCCTGCCGACCTACCATACGGCGGCGCTGTCCACCGACGAGCTGGCCAAGGGCTATTTCGGCGAGGAAGGCATGCTGGCCTATGTCGCGGGCGTGCAGCGTCGCGAGATCCGTCAGGGGCTGGCCTGCGTCAGGCACCAGGCGATGGCCGGCTCCAACATCGGCGACGATCACAAGGAATATTTCTCCAGCGACCGAGCACTGAAGGCCAGCGGCAAGGACAACACCATGAATCAGTTCGGCTAACGTCGCGCTGCACGCTTCGGGGAGGCTTCGGCCTCCCTTTTTCGTATCCGCTGGCAGACTACACTGGCTCTGCGGGCACCTATCTCGCAGCCATGGTCAAAGCGCGGCAATCACGCTAGACTCATTAAAGAACGCCGTTTTTAAAGCAGCTTGCAGGAGATCGCAATGAAGCGAACGCACTATTTACCGGTACTGGCACTGGGCCTGCTGACGCTTGGCGGTTGTGCCAACACCGACACCTACTCGGGCGATGTCTATAGCGGCAGCCAGGCCAAGACCGGTCAGCGCGTGACCTACGGCACCATCGTCTCGGTACGTCCAGTGCAGATCCAGGGCGGCGACCAGAACAGCGGCGTGCTCGGTGGGCTCGGCGGCGCCGTGATCGGCGGCCTGCTGGGCAATCAGATCGGCGGCGGCTCCGGGCGGACCATCGCCACGGCCGCGGGTGCCATCGGCGGCAGCGTGGCCGGGAAGAAAGTCGAGGATACCGCCAACAAGACTGACGCCTGGGAACTCGAAGTACGTCGGGATACCGGCGACAGCGTCATCGTCGTGCAGAAGGCCGACCGCAACTGGCAAGCCGGTCAGCGCGTTCGGCTAATCGGCAGTGGCGCCAACATGAGCGTAGCGCCCTACTGAGTCGCGCGGCGATGTCTCGCCCGCAGCGCCGGCGCTGACACCGAGCGGTAGCAATCGAGAAGCCCCACGGCAAGCCGTGGGGCTTCTCGCGTTGTCGCTTGCGTCCTGGCCGGGTCCAGGACCAACGTAGCCAATGGCTATTTACGGCCAATGGCTATTTACGGGTCTTGGTCTTGCTCATTCCCCAGCCGATCAGCTTGAGCACGACCCAGCCGACCAGCAGCAGGATCAGCAACGTCAGCAGCATCGACACCGGATTGACGATGGCGGTGGCGCCGACGATGGCCAATGCCACACACCATACCCAGCGATCGTCGCGACTACGCAACATCTTGGGTATCCGGCGATCGATGAAGTGGCCGTACGCCCCGTCCCAGTTCTTGAAAGACAGAAACAGGATCACGGCGAAGGCGATCAGCCAGATCAGGGTCACGGTCATGAATCAGCTCCTGAAGGGTTCAATCGGAATAAGGCTCAATGCGGCAAGCGGATAGGACCAAAACGGGGATCAGCATCAACTGCCTGCTCGCAGGGTACCCCCGCCTCGAAAGCCGCGCAACCGGCCCTCCGGCCCGTCCCAGGCCGCTGCTTCCCAGGGATGACCGAGCGCCCGGCAGGCACCCTTGAACAGACGTCAAGTCACGCGGCACAGACATGAAAAAAACAGCGCATCCCCTGACAGCCCTCGGGGGACACGTTACCATGGTCATGACATACACACCGAAAGGTCCATCACATCATGCAGATTGCGCAGAATTCCGTTGTCGCGTTCCACTACACCTTGACCAACGATACAGGTGAAGTGCTGGACAGCTCGGAAGGCCGCGAGCCGCTGACCTATCTCCATGGCTCAGGCAACATCATTCCGGGTCTGGAGAAAGAACTCGAGGGCCACCAGAGCGGCGATAAGCTGCAGGTGAATGTCGCTCCCGAAGAAGGCTACGGCGAAAAGCAGGAGGCACTCGTTCAGGAAGTGCCGCGCGATGCCTTCCAGGGTGTAGAGAGCGTCGAGCCGGGCATGCAGTTCCAGGCCCAGACGCAGGGCGGCCCGCTGATGGTCACCGTGACCCAGGTCGAGGGCGACACCGTTGTAGTCGATGGTAACCACCCGCTGGCCGGCCAGAAGCTCAACTTCGACGTCGAGATCGCCGAGGTCCGCGAAGCGACCAACGAAGAACTCGAGCATGGCCACGTGCATGGCGAAGGGGACCACGAGCACTAGGCTTTGTCCGAAAACTGCCTGCGCTCGGCGATCGACGCCACCCGCTCGGTCCAGTGATCGAGATAGGGGTCGGGAAGGCTTCGCCTCCCCGCCCGAACCGTGCGTGCGGTTCTCCCGCACACGGCTCTCCAGTCGATGGTTTCAACATCGTGATTGGCTCGCTTGCTGCCAGGCTTCGGCTAGGGTGAAAAGCCCGGCAGCGGCGAAGAACCT